>WJLX01000080.1 GCA_014728225.1 Candidatus Coatesbacteria bacterium
CGTTGATATGTGTCCGTCCATCAGCGAAATCCTGTTGGTGGCTGATGCGCTTGTGAGGGAAACCGTTGAGCGAGAGCTTGTTATAGGCTTTCCAGCCGTCGGTGTAGCTGGTCGGGTCGAGCGCGGCCTGGCGAGCGGCGGTGCGGCGCCGGCGGATTGGCCTCTAGTAGCGATAGGCCGTAGTACGATGGAGGCCCAGGTCCTTGGCGACCCGCGCCGCCGGGACGCCGAGCCGGAACAGACGCGCTGTCTCGCTTATGCGCCCGTCGGCCAGCGGTAGTGATAGCGGGTGTTGCAGCTGGGACGGTTGGCGTGCCGGTCCCCCGTCCCGCTCTTCCCCGCCACATTGCCCGCCTCTATCGGTGGCGGGATGACAGATCCGTTCACGCCGATATAAGTACCCAACTGCAATAGCTGATGTTCAGCTTCTGTGATGATCCTTAACCTATTAACTGCTCAAGCCTAATCGGAGAAAGCAGTTAACAGCACTGAGCCATGCTGCTTGGTATGTGCCAGGAGGGTTGTGCAGCAAGAGCGGCTTTCAGCGCCGCCGTCCTGATGTCAACCCGGGTCTGCTTGACGCTCTATACGGAGTAGAAGAACTCCGCTGTGAGATCCCGCCTCCATACCGTTCAACACCAGATAGACAGGGCTTCTGCTCGACCAAGTGGTAGCGCCGACCTGTAGAGCCCAAGCACGTCATTTTCATTCTCGACCGTCTTCGCGCCTTTTTCGAGCGGTATCCGTTCTCAGCAGAATGGGCCGGCAGCTTGTGTGATGTTATCAACCGTTTCAGCCCCGAGCAGGAAACCGTCATCAAGGTAAACCGATCCAGCCGTAACCGGCTATAATCGTCGATGGTCATCGTCCACTCACTCCAGTTTAGAAAAGACTGGACAAACGCGAATAATGTGCTATACTATTAGTATGAGGCTAGAGACGAAAAATCCAAATCGACCGATCGGTCATACCTCAAGTATCAAGCGATCTGTTTTGCTGTTTTTTTGCACATTGCAGAGTTATCTGGAAAAGTGATCAGCTTGCACCGGCCTCGCTGGATGAGAGTGGATAAGAGCTAAACCACCCTTCAACCGGCTATCCAGGCTATCTCGCTGATAAAGGAGGTTGCGATGAAAACCAGAGCCCTGATCATGATCATCCTGCTACTCCTGGCCGGCTCGGTGGCGGCGGAGACCTATACCGTCAGCATCACCGCGGGCGGCCTCTTCGATCCCGATTATATCGAGATCGAGCCCGGGGACAAGATCCGCTGGGAAAACAATGACGACGGCCCCCACCGGGTCAAGGCCGACGACGGCAGCTTCGATTCCGGCCGTCTGGATCCCGGAGACAGTTACACCCGAACCTTCAGCGACATCGGCACCTTCGGCTACTACGATTCCTTCCATCCCTCCACCACGGGTACGATCAAGGTCCTGGAGAACGCCGTCCTGCCGCTGAGCTGGGGCTACCTGCGCTTCCTGCTGTATTGACCCCCAGCAAGATAGATTGCACTGACCTAGGGGCCCCGCGGGGCCCCTAGGTTGTGTTCCACGTCCGTCGGCGGACGGTATCCTGTTCCTCGTGCAAGCAGTTTCGCGCCGACGGGGAACGCGGTTAACCAACTGCCGCTGAAGGCGGCTCGAGGCTGTCGGCGGGCCGGGGAGCTAAATGCCGTTAGTGCTACGGACCGACGAGGCTGATTTGACCAAGCCCCATGATTATCGGCCGAGCAGACCCCCCGACCGAGCAGAATCCCCGGATGATAAACCGACGGGAACCCTGGCGGGTTCCCGTCGGTTTATTGTTCACGCCGTCTCGGCGATCGATATCCGGGTTAGCGGACGATGACCATCCGGCGGGTGGCGGAGTTGTCAGTAGTCTCCAGCTTGTAGAAGTAGACACCGGATTCTACCGAGCGACCGCTCTGAGTGGCGCCGTTCCAGTTGACGCTGTGGCGGCCGGCGGGCAGATCTTCGTCGATGACGGTGGCGACCAGACGACCGGAGATGTCGTAGACGCTCAGGTTGACGCGTCCGGTGCTCTCGGTGGTGAAGTTGATGCTGGTTTGGCCGGAACCGGCGACGTAGGGGTTGGGATAGTTCTGCTCCAGGTTGAAGGCGAAGCGCTGATCGATGCCGGACTCGTCGACCATCTCGATCATCTCGCTGTAGCCCACGGCGTAGACGCCGAACTCGTCGATGGCGGCGTAGGCCTCGTTGGCCTGGCGATCGATCTGAGCCGCCACACGCTCCCAAGAGCCGGTTTCGTCGTTCCAACGGTAAACACTCAGCTTGTCCTCGTTGGGCACCTCGGCATTGTCGTAGCGCAGACGCAGGGTCGCGTTTTCGACGAGTTCACCGCGGCTGCTGACGTCGTAGGCGTGGCCGACGACGTGCAGGCCCAGTTTCTCGTCGGCGGAACCGCCGGCGGGATTGGAGGCCGAAACGCTGGTGGTCAGGTTGCGGCTCAGGGTCACGGCGGGGGCGGTCAGCTTGGCCACACCCGAGGAGCTGGAAAGGGTCCGGGTCTCGAGCAGTCCGCCCTGGATATCGGGACGAACCAGCAGGCTGACGGTCGCGGAGCCATTGATGGCGCCCGCGGGGACGGTCAGCTGGGCGTCGGCCACGTCGCGACCGATAACACCCCCACCCTCGTCGACATCGTCGACGGCGAGGAAGTCGCTGTAATCGAGCACCTTGACGTTACCCAGCACGTCGGCGGCGGTGACGGTCAGGTTGCCCGTGCCGTGGATGCCGTCGGGGAGGCTCCAGATAGCGGTGTAGAGCGGGTTGCCGGCATCCCAGTCGTTCCACTCGTAGCCGTCGTTGCCATGCTGGAAGCCGTTGACGTTATAGATGCTGGACTCGCCGTCCTCGTCGGTGAAGACGACCTCGTAGGAGGGGCAGGCGAACAGCAGCTCGTTCGGAGTGGCGGTGAACTCGAAGTGGGTGTCGAAGCCGGGCATCCGGGTGATGGTCAGAGCGCCGCCGGCCGAAGGATCGAAGCTCGGCGGGGTGTTGTCGCTGTTATCGTGCCGGATCCAGTAGCGGAAGCTGAGGGCGGTGCCCTCGTCGACCAGAACGTGGGGCACGAAGGCCAGCTCATGGTACTGGTTGGCGTTTTCGACCCGGATGATGCCCTTGTCACCGAAGGTGTACATCAGGTAGTCGCCTTCGGTGTCCTGAGCGGCGGCCTGGCGCAGCTCGTCCTGCATCATGACGTAGACGCCGCCCCAGTGCTTGGTTTTGTCGGCGTTCTCGGGATTGGCCTTGAAGGCGAAGACAACATCACCCTCGGGCATGCCGCCGAGATCGATGCAGTGGGTGTAGACCGAGCCGAAGCCGTCGGGGGAGTTGTAGATGTCAGCGCCGCCCTCGGGCTCCATGGTCATCCTGACGCCGTCATCGGAGATCAGATCGGCGCCGGTCCATTCCCGGGTGCCGTCCGGACTCTTGTCCTCGACCTCGCGGAAGGCGGCGGGGTTGTTCTCGTCGGGGTTGTCGTCGTCGTAGTAGTAGTAGCCCAGGTTGTTGACCATGCCGGCCTTGTGGGCCTCGCGGATCCCGGTGAACCAGTTCCAGCGCACGAAGGTGGTGAAACCGTAACCCATGCCGCCGGTGGTGGCGTCGAAGGTGTGGGTGTCGCCGTAGGCGTCACGGAATATCAGGTCCATGGACTCTTCCCAGTTCAAATCGCGCGAAGCGGTCTGCTGGGCGTAGTCCTCCCAGGCCATGATGACGGAGTTCTCCTGGCCGAAGGAATCGACCAGATCACCCACCCGGGAGTCCTGGCGGGCCAGGCTCTCCAGGTAGACGTGCCAGATGACGCTGTTGTACCAGGAGGTGACGTACTCGCGGGTCAGGCCGTAGTCGGGACGGGCCAGGAACCCGTTGACGCGGTTGCCCTGATAGGCGTTGCGCTCGGGGTAGGTCATTTCCTCGAAGAAGACCGAGGTCTTCTCCATGAAGTGGGTTGGCTCGCCGACATCGACGCCGAACTGGGTGATATGGTTGAACTCGTGGGCGGCCGTCGACAGGGTGGTGCTTTCGTCGAAGCCGTCACGGGAGAAGGCCATGTGGCCGGCGGCGTCGTTCTCGATGGTGTCCTCGATGTAGTACTCGGCCTGGGCGTAGGCCATCGAGCCGGTGACGCGGATGTAGACGTCCCAGCGCTGCTCTTCGGCCTCGTCGTCGCCGGGCAGGTGGCCGAAATCGGCGCCGTCGGGGTACCAGTCGCCGTCGCGGGGCGGGGTGTCCCAGCCGATGTCCTCGTTGAAGGCAAAGGAGTATTCCATCCCCTCGGCGATCCACTCGACGTAATCGGGGATGCCGCTGCCGTCGTTGTCGGCGACCTTGAGCAGGGCGTCGGAACCGGTCAGGGTCCACCAGATGCGGAAGTTGCCTTCCGGGGTGTCGTAGTGGTAGATCTCGGCGTCGGGCACGCCGTAGCCGCGCAGGGCGGCCTGAGCCCGATCGTCGGTGGGCCGCAGGAAGTACAGCTCGGCGTCGGCGGCCTGCTCTTCGTCGAAGACGCCCTCCTGCAGCGCTTGCCAGGCGTCCATGATCAGGGGCGTGCCGCACGTATTGGGCGGAACGAGCTCCTCGGCCTGGTATTGGGCCGGGATGCGCTCGGGCTCATGGACCAGATAGAGCTTGTAGAGGGCGTAATCGTTGAAGTCGATCTCGTTGTTGCGGTAGGCGGCGTTGAGTAGCTCCAGGGTGGTCGGAGCTTTCACGGGAGCGGCGAAGGCGCTCGTCGCCAGCACCAGCCCCAAAAGCAACGCCAGGCTGCGGGTTCTCATCAATACCCCTTTCTTGTTGCGACTCAAGGGTCTTCTCAGCGAGCGATAAAAGGTCGGTTGGTTCAAGCTAGGTGGTTAAGCTCCGGTTAAGCTCGTTGCCGTATTCAAGCGGGTTCTAACCGTCGGCGGATCCCCATCAACCGGACCGCGACAGTGGATGGTATAAAGGTTAGCTTGGAGCATGTCCAAGGATTTTACCAATAAATGGCTGAAAAAGCTATCTCCTTATCACCGCCCCTTTCGTCAGCGATTTCGTCAGCGATTTCGTCAGCGATTTCGTCAGCGATTGCCTGGATGGTGCGAACATAATCCAACCAGACTGCGCCTGTTGTTTTATCCTGGATTAGCATCGTTTTCGTTAGCGCTGAAAAGGACGGCCGGTTCGCAGCGTACGGTACGGAACCAAAGGTCCTTTCCGGTCGGGCAATCCCAATTCGATCGTCACGGTCCCGGGGCGAAACAAAGTCAAAACGGCCAATATGCTTTGCTTGTTTCCCTGACCCGGTTGATCCATATGCTTATTACGTTATAGTATTATAACGGAAAAAACACAATTCTGCAAGTGTTTTTGGGGAATTTATTCACTGGTGGCCGACGACCTCCGACCTCGACCTCGACCTCGACCCCGGCTCGTCTATGCTATACTCACCTTAGCATGCTACATCCCCGGGCGCAATACCGACCTCGTCGCTCGAAAACCCCCTGCCATCGGGAACCCCAGCCAAGCCAACCTAGCGGGGTATGATGAACGAAGAGTTCGCCCGCCCCCGGTTGGCGGTCAGCCGCTGCTTGGGCTTCGCCGCCTGCCGCTGGAACGGTGTCGCCCTGCACGACGATTACGTCGAGGCCCTGCGACCCCACGTCGACTTCATCGACCTCTGCCCCGAGGTCGACATCGGCCTGGGGGTGCCCCGCGATCCGCTGCGCGTGGTGGCGGTCAAAACCGGCGACAGCCGCGAGCCCCGGCTGCTCCAGCCCGCCACGGGCCGCGACCTGACCGCGGCGATGCGCAACCACGTCGACGAGGTTCTGGACGGCCTGGGAGACGTCGACGGCTTCCTGCTCAAACACCGCTCACCGAGCTGCGGGATCAAGGACGTCAAGATCTACTCCGCCGCCGACCAGGGCGGGGCCTTCGGCCGGGGCGGGGGCTTCTTCGGCGGTGTGGTCGCCGAGCGGTGCGGCGGCCTGGCCGTCGAGGACGAGGGCCGGCTCAACAACTACCGCCTGCGCGAGCATTTCTACACCAAGCTCTTTGCCTTGGCCGATCTGCGGCGAACCCTGACACAAGGACGTCTGGGAGCGCTGATGGACTTCCAGGCCCGCAACAAGCTGCTGCTGATGGCCTACGACCAGCAGCGGATGCGCGAGCTGGGCCGTCTGCTGGCGGCCGCCGATTCCGCCGCCCCCGGCGCGACGGCGACCCGCTACCGCGAGGGGTTCGCCAGGGCCCTCGACGAAGCGCCCGGCGTCGGCCCGGTGACCAATGTCCTGCTCCACGCCCTGGGCTACTTCTCGACCGAACTGGGCGCCGAGGAAAAAGCCTTCTTCCTCGAACTCCTCGAGGGCTACCGCAGCGCCCGCCTGCCCCTCTCGGCGGTGACCAGCGTTTTGGGCGGCTGGATCGTCCGCCACGACGAGAAGTACCTGGCCCGCCAGAGCTTTTTCTCACCCTTCCCCCCCCAGCTCGTGCGGATCACGGATTCCGGCAAGGGGCGTTGACAACCCTCCTGTTCAGCCTGCTGGGCTTCGCCTGCGGCTCCCTGCCCTTCAGCCCCTGGCTGGTGCGCCTGTTCAAGGGCGTCGACGTCCGCGGTTTCGGCGACGGCAACCCCGGCTCGGTTAACGCCTTCAAGGCCGGTGGGCCGGCCGTGGGCGTGCCGGCGCTGCTGTTGGATTACCTCAAGGGTGCCGCGCCCGTCTGGGCGGCGGTCCATCTCGGCGGGGTTTCGGGCTGGGGTCTGCTGCCCGTGCTGACGGCGCCGGTACTGGGGCACGCCTTCAGCCCCCTGCTGGGTTTTCGCGGCGGCAAGGCCGTCGCCGTGACCTTCGGCGTCTGGACCGGCCTGACCTACTGGGAGGGCCCGACGATCCTCGGCGCCGCCTTCGCGCTGCTCTACCTCGTCCAGCGCGAGGACGCCTGGACCACCCTGCTGGGCTTCGCCGTCCTGACCGCCTACCTCTTCATCCGCGCCTATCCGGCGCCCGTGCCGGCGGCCGCCGGGGTCAACCTCGGCATCCTGATCATCAAACATCTCGACGATCTGACCGGGGGGCCGCGCCTGGGATTGCCCCGGCGTCGAGCCAGACCCGAAGAGCCATGAGCGCTTTCGAGATCCACCTGCTGGGGATGCTGGTCTTCGCCGTTGCGCTGCTTATCGCCACGGCGGGCAACCTGATCGTCCTGCCCGTCCTCGGCCGGCGCAAACGGCCGCCCGTCGCCGACCCGCCCCGGGTGGCCGTCCTAGTTCCCGCCCGCAACGAGGAACGGGGGATCGTCGCCTGCCTCGAGTCGCTGCTCGGGCAGGACTATCCCGACTTCAGCGTCAGCGTCCTCGACGACGGCTCCAGCGACGCCACCCCGGAGCTGCTCCGCGACCTGCAGCGGCGTTATCCCGAGCTGCGGGTCATCCACGGCCGCCCGCCGCCAGCGGATTGGCTGGGCAAGCACTGGGCCTGCCACCAGCTCGCCGCGGGGGCCGACGCCGAGCTGCTGCTGTTCACCGACGCCGACACCAGCCACCACCCCCTGACCCTGGCCGACGCCGTGGCCGAGCTCCGCCACCGCCGCGCCGACCTGCTCAGCCTGCTGCCGCGCCAGATCATGCGCACCCCCGGCGAGCAACTGCTGGTCCCGCTGATGACCTGGTGTATCGTCAGCTTCCTGCCCCTGGCCCTGCTGCGCCTGCTCAAGCGGCCCGCCCTGGCTCCGGCCAACGGCCAATTCATGCTCTTCCGCCGCCGGACCTACGAGCGGATCGGCGGCCACGCCGCCGTTCGCGATCACGCCACCGACGACGTGGCCCTGGGACGCGCCGTCGTCAAAAACCGCGGACGCCTGGCCTTCGCCGACGGCACCCGCCGGGTGGCCTGCCGGATGTACACCGGCTTCGGCGAAGCCTTCGCCGGCTTCAGCAAGAACTTCTTCGCCATCTTCAACTACAGGCTGTTCATCTTTCTCTTCGCCTGGCTCTGGGTGGCCTTCCTCTACTGGGAGCCGCCGGTACTGCTGACGCTGGACCTCCTCGGCGCTCCGCTGTCTCCCCTCGTCTTCTGGCTGGCCGCGGCGATCCTCGGCGCCTCCCTGCTCCAGTGGCTGATGGTTTACCTGCGTTTCGGTTTCCCGGTCTGGGCCGCCCTCGGCCATCCCGTCGTCGCTCTGCTGGGCACCCTGACCGCCCTGAACTCCCTGCGGGTGACCCGGCACGGCAGCGCCCGCTGGAAGGGCCGCAAGCTGATACGGCGCCGCTAAGACCCTCTCCGGCGTCCCGCCGACCGGCCCTAACCCCCGGCGGCCGTCGCGCCTCACGCCGGAAACAACGAAGGCTGGCATGCAGCCCGAGCGCTTGACCAAGCTCAACGAGCGGCGCACCGCCGACGGCCGCTACATCCTCTACTGGATGCAGGCCGCCCAGCGCGCCGTCGACAACCCCGCCCTCGAGTACGCCGTCGGCTGGGCCGACCAGCTGGAACTACCCCTCGTCGTCGGTTTCGCCCTCCACGAGGGTTACCCCGGCGCCAACGCCCGCCACTTCGCCTTCCTGCTCCAGGGACTGGCCGAGACGGCCGCCGCTCTGGCCGAACGCCGCATCGCCTTCGTCCTGCGCCGGGGCCGACCCGTCGAGGTCATCACCGAGCTGGCCGCCGACGCCGCCGTCGTCGTCGCCGACGTCGGCTACCTGCGCCACCAGCGGCACTGGCGCGGCGAGCTGGCCCGACGCCTGAGGGTACCCCTGATCGCCGTCGAAGGCGAGGTCTGCGTCCCAGCCCGCGCCGCCTCCGACAAACAGGAGTACGCCGCCCACACCCTGCGTCCCAAACTAAACCGCCTGCTCGACCACTTCCTCGAGCCGCCCACCGCCCGAGCCCCCGCCCTGCCCGCCGACGGTCTGGGGCTCCCCGGCGAGGACTCCGACGAGGACCCCGACGACTGGCGCGCCCTGTCGGCCAAGCTGGACTGCGACGACGGTGCGACCCCCGTCACCGCTCACCATCCCGGCGGCACCCGCCAAGGACTGCGCCGCCTCGAGCACTTCATCGCCGCGAACCTCGACGACTACGCCGAGCTGCGCAACGACCCCGCCGTCGACCGTCAATCCGGCCTGTCGCCCTACCTGCACTTCGGCCAGCTCTCACCGCTGCGCGTGGTCCTCGAGGTCAGACGAACGGGCAGCCCCGGCGCCGCCGCCTTCCTCGAGCAGCTCGTCGTCCGCCGCGAACTGGCCGTCAACTGGTGCCTCCACAACCCCGCTTACGACGCCTACGCCGGCCTGCCCGACTGGGCACGCCGAACCCTCGACGAACACGCCGCCGATCCCCGACCCCGCGCCTACAACCCGGCCGAGCTCGAGAGCGCCGCCACCCACGACCCCTACTGGAACGCCGCCCAGCGTGAACTCCTCCTCAGCGGCAAGATGCACGGCTACCTGCGGATGTACTGGGGCAAGAAGATCCTCGAATGGACCCCCGAACCCGCCGAGGCCCTGTCGACCATCAACCGCCTCAACGATAAATACTCCCTCGACGGCCGCGACCCCGACGGCTACGCCGGCGCCGCCTGGTGCCTGGGCGCCCACGACCGGCCCTGGCCCGAGCGGAACATCTTCGGTAAGGTCCGCTACATGAACGCCCGCGGCCTGGAACGCAAGTTCGACATCGCCGCCTACACCGCCCGCATCGCCGCCCTCGACTGAGCCCGACCTGCAATTCCCGCGACTTTCCGCTATAATGGCTCAATACTCGGCGCTGCTCGCGCCCGTTTCAACCACGACGGCCAACCACTAACCGGCCTTGAAAAACCCCTCACGAAAAGCGAGGTTACCATGAGCAAGAAAACCTTGAGCATTCTCGCGACCCTGATCCTGGCCTCCGGCGTCTTCGCCGCCGGCAGCCTCGATTTGGCCGCTTTCTTCGACACCGCCGACAGCGGCTACATGATCTACGCCGTCGACTCCGCTGGTCAGCTCTACGTCGTCGGACCCGACAACACCTGGACCGAAGACGGCAAGCCCTGCACCGGCTCCGGACCCTACCGCCTGACCGCCTTCTTCGACTCCGCCGCCAACGAGTGGCTGGTCACCGCCCTCGATTCCAAAGGCCGCTTCTACATCTCCGGCGCCGAGGAATGGTCCGACAGCGGCATCCAGCTCAACGCCCCCGGTCCCGTCGACATGGAAGGCTTCTACGAACCCGACCTCGACGACTACCTGTTCTACGCCCTCGACAACAACGGCCAGCTCTACGTCCTCGGCCCCGACGGCTGGACCGAAGACGGCTCCCCCTGCCCCGGCGCCGGCGGCTACGACCTGACCGCCATCTACAACCCCATCCACGACGACTGGCTGGTCATGGCCGTCGACAAAAACGGCCAGTGCTTCATCTCCGGCGCCGAAGAATGGGCCGCCTACGGCAACCCCATCGGCGGCTCCGGCCCCTACGAGATCTCCATCTTCCACGACTCCGCCGCCGACACCTTCGTCCTGATGGCCCTCGATAACGCCGGTACCCTCTTCATCGATCAGGGCGGCGAAGAATGGGCCGCCCTCCCCAATAAAGTCCCCGGCTCCGCCCCCTTCAACTTCGCCTCCTTCTACGAACCCGAAATCGACGACTACATCATCCTGGCCCTCGACAAGAACGCCGACCTCTACCTGATCAGCGGCGAGGATTGGGCCCAGGTCACCGACGGCTTCTAAGCCAACCCCGACACCACCACCGCAGTTACGGGGAGGAGCCCACGCTCCTCCCCGATACCACCCCCCTCTGGACTATCCCCCCACCACGTGCTACAATACACCCCACCAAGCCCCGCCCGGGCCGCATCGACACCGCGCCCGTAGCTCAGTGGATAGAGCAGCGGTCTTCTAAACCGCTGGTCGGTGGTTCGATCCCACCCGGGCGCGCCAGGTGGGCCGAGCTTGACGCAAATCAGCCAGACGATCTCGAGCCCAGACGACCTCGAATCCACAACACCCCACCCGCTTACGCCAAGGGGGCCGAGCTTGACGCCGGCCGAGTGCAGCGCCGATGAACCGGACGCGCACATACCACACGCTCCCACCCGCTTACGCCAAGGGGGCCGAGCTTGACGCCGGCCGAGTGTAGCGCCGATGAACCGGACGCGCACATACCACACGCTCCCACCCGGGCGCGCCAGGTGGGCCGAGCTTGACGCCGGCCGAGTGTAGCGCCGATGAACCGGACGCGCACATACCACACGCTCCCACCCGCTTACGCCAAGGGGGCCTGGTTATTGTTATAAGAAACTGCGGCGACGTGTGATGGGTGGTCGCGCCACTGAGCCTCGCGTCAAGTGGGCCTAGTTATTATATGAAGAAGGGATCACACACGATCATGGAC
>WJLX01000081.1 GCA_014728225.1 Candidatus Coatesbacteria bacterium
GCGCCTGTTCGTCGAGCTCGAGGCGGCCACCGACGCCGCCCGGGCGGCTCTGGCCCGTTACCCGGAACGCTACTGGGCGGCCTGGCGGGCGGCCCGGGCCCTGACGGAGGCCAAGGGCGGCGAGGACTTCGCCAACGTGGCCGCCGGTTTCAAGCGCGCCGCCAACATCCTCAAGCAGGCCGGCGAGCGCGGGATCGACTACGGCGATTTCGACCCCGCCCTGGTGGTCGAGGACGCCGAGCGCGCGCTGGCCGAACGGCTGGCCGCGGTTCGGGAGTCCGGTGAGCTGGCCGAGCTGACCGCCACCGGAGACTACGGCGGGGCCATCGCCCGCATCGCCGGGTTCCGGCCGCTGATCGACACCTTCTTCGACGACGTGCTGGTGATGGCCGACGATCAGGCCCTACGTGACAACCGCCTGGCCCTGCTGGCCTCGCTGGTGGAGCTCTTCGGCGTCGTCGGCGACCTGTCCCGGATCGGCGCCCCTTGAGCGGGCCGAACTCTAGCGCTGCAGGGGTGGGTCGGCGACCCACCCTCGCCTTGTAGCGGGAACCCCCCGCCGGACCCCAGCGTAGCTTGATTGACGCCCGCGGGGCCCCCTTTTTATCCTGTCTTCCCCTCCGCCGTCCCGTCGAAACCCTGTCCCAGGGTGACGCAGCTTACCTGGAACCGACCTCCGTGGCACGACGCCTTCCCATCCTCTGCCTGCTGCTGACCGTCGCCGCTGGTTCGGCCGTCGCCCAGACGCCCTACCGGGCGCCGCGCTTCAGCTATCGCCTGCAGACCCAGAAGATCTACCTGCACAAGAGCGTGCTGGACATCGATCTGTTCTTCGCCGAGCCCGCCCCCCGGGACCCCGGCGAGGACTTTTTCGATTTCAATTACCCCCCGCCCGCCCCCGCCGAGATCGTCGCCGGCTACCGCAGTTGGCGCCTGACTCATGACGAACTGGGCCGGGAACACGGCACCCCCTTCAGCTACGCCCTGTTCAACAACACCGTCGCTTCGGAACGCGCCCGTCAGCACCAGCGCCAAGTCGAGGAAAACGAGGGCCTGATCAGCGACATCGAGATCGACTGGCTGGCCACCAAGCTGAAGATCTCGGGCCGCAAGCTCTTCGTGCTGGGCTACACCGCCAAAAACTACGAGAACCCGCCGGACCCGACCCTGGAGGGCGGCCAGCACGATTTCTCGATGGATCAGGAGACCCAGATCCGCGTCGAGGGCACCATCGCCCAACGGATCACCGTCAACGTCGACTACGACGACACCCGGGAGAACGACGCCCGCAACGAAATCTCCCTGATCTATGAGGGCGAGGACGACGAGTTCATCAAGCGCGGCGAGCTGGGCGACGTCATGCTCAGCGTGCCCAGCACCCGCTTCGTCAGCTACTCGGCCAAGAGTCTTTTCGGCGCCAAGGTCGAGGGCGGCCTGGGCGAATGGTTCAACTTCACCCTGATCGGCAGCCGGGAGAAGGGCGTCACCGAGGAGGAGGAGTTCACCGGCACCGGTCAGCTCCAGCGCGACGACATCCGCGACACCGACTACACCGAGAACCTCTATTACCGCGTCGACACCAACCCCAACCACTTTCAGAACACCGAGACCCCGATCCAGATCGCCGAGGCCGCCGACGGCTCGGCCCTCGTCGACATCTGGGTCTACGAGTCCGGCCAGCAGCACGAATCCGGTGTCGACTACTACGCCGTCGAGGCCGGCTACTACGACGACGAGGCCTCCGACGATCCGACCGTTCCGCCGACCCCCACCGGCGAGACCTATTCCGCCGAGTTCTGGGAGCTGCTCGAGCCGGTCAACGACTATACGGTCAACAAATACACCGGCCGGATCGACTTCAAGACCACCCGTCAGGACTACGAGTATATCGCGGTCAGCTATTCGGTGGCCCTGCAATCCAGCCCCCAGAACCCACTCTACACCGTCGGCTCCGGCGGACTGCCCAACCCCAAGCTGATCAAGATCGGCCAGACCTCCGACGGCCTCGACGAGTACATGCACCAGAACATCTACTATCTGGGGGCCACGGGCATCGAGCTCGACTCCGACTTCGTCCTGGTCATCCAGGACCTGCAGGACCGCACCAACGACGCCGGCGACATCGACGACGACGGCGACACCGACGAGCCCCTGGTGCGCGCCCTGGGTCTGACCCGGACCCCGGACGGTTCCGACGACTCCATCGATCCGGCCCACCTGAACACGGACAAGGGCCTGCTGATCTTCCCCGAACGCTACCCCTTTCAGAAGGAGGGCGAAGAGGGCACCGACGAGGACGCCTACGATTCCAGCTACGGCAACCGCAACCACCGCTACGACATCCACATCGAGTTCCACGCCGCCTCGACGACGCGCTTCCTCAGGCCCAACATCATCCCCGGCTCCGAGGAGGTCGTCCTCAACGGCCGCCGCCTGGTGCGCGACGTCGACTACATCATCGACTACGATTCAGGCTACATCGAATTCCTCGTCTCCGGGGCCGACGCCTCCGACGCCGACCTGAAGATCACCTATGAGTATCAACCCCTCTTCGGCGATACGGGCAAGACCCTGGCCGGCGGGCGGCTGGAGTTTACGCCCCTGGAATTCCTGACCCTCGGCGGCACCTACATCGGCGAGTGGACGGATAAACCCGCCGACGAAGAGGACATCCCCGAGTTGATGGCCATCCCCTCGGCCCACCAGGTCGTCGACGCCGACGCCCAACTGGACCTGGACAGCGACTTCATGACCTCCCTGGTCTCCTTCCTGCCCGGCGTAGACGAGAACAGCAAATCCAACCTGCTCGTCGAGGGCGAGTACGCCTACAGCTACTACGACCCCAACCGCGTCGGCCGCAGCCACGTCGACGATCTGGAGAGCGCCCACCAGACCATCTCCCTGCCCCTGGACGGCCGGGAGTGGGGCCCCAGCTCGCCCCCGAGCTACGGCGGCGCGGCCTACCTCCAGGAGAACCGTGAGCTGATCGACGTCGACGACACCAGCTGGGTCCAGAGCACCATCGACCCCGACTGGCAGGATGACGTAGTCACCGTGCTGACCCTGGAGGACCTGCCGGGCTCGGCCGGGGGCTGGGATTCCATCGCCCGCATCGTGGCCGCCAACGGCCTGGATATGGGCGAGAAGAACCTCCAGTATCTGGAGCTCTACCTCTACCGCGAGGGCACCTTCAACGGCGGCGTACTGCACTTCGATATCGGCTTGATCAACGAAGACGCCGACGGCGACTACACCGGCGACGGCTCCTTCGTCGGCTACGACTCCGAGGACCAGGGCTCCGAGGAGGGCTGGCAGGGCTACGGTTACGATCCCGGCGAGCTCGACGGCCGGCTCAACTACGACGAAGACGTCGGCTGGGAGTTCAACAACGGCCACCTCGAAGAGACCATCGGCGCCGGCGACGGCATCCTCAACACCGAGGACCTGGACTACAATCTGCAGCTGGACACCGAGAGCAGCCACTACGGCTACGCCGTGCCCCTGGATGAGCTGCCGCCGGAGTACATCGGCCGGGACCTGGGCAACGGCTGGGTGGCCCTGCGCATCCCCCTGGAGCTCGACGCGCCCCGCCCCGGCGACTACAATCCGCCCGCCAACAAGGTCATCAAGACCCTGCGCATCTGGATCGAGGCCGACGGTGACGAGGCCTTCTCCCCCGCCAGCACCCTCTACATCTACGGCCTGCAGCTCAAGGGCGTCAAGTGGAAGGCCACCACCCTCGAGCCGGACAATCCGGCCAACAGCATCGAGGCCGGGACCATCGACTCCGACACCTCAGGGGAATACGAACCCCTCGAGCCGCGCACCGACGACGACGGCTACCCCATCCGCGAGCAGGCCCTCGACGTTCACTACCGGGTGGCCGCCTGGGAGGACTACGGCTATGACGGTGTGCGCGGTGACAGGAACCTCGAGGTCGGCCCCACCGCCGCCGGCGGCGGGGCGACCAGCCTTTCAGCAAGCCCCCGGCGGGCCGCCGACGGCGTGGCGCCCGATCCCGGCGAGAACGACGGCATCCTCAACACCGAGGACCTCAACCATAACGGGATCCTCGACGAGGGTGAGGACATCGGCTGGGCCGGCTACGATCCCGCCGAAACCGGCGCCGGTAACGGCGTACTCGATTCCGAGGACGAGATCATCGTCCTGACCGAGGAGGAGTTCCTCGACAGCCGGGACTTCACCAGCCACCGCGAGCTGTCGATCAGCTTCTACAACCGCAACCCCGAGCGGTCCGCCGCCGACCTGTTCACCTTCCGCTTCGGCTCCGACGCCGATAACTATTACGAAGTGCGCTGCGCCCTGGGCGAGATGGGCGCCGGCTGGCAGAAACTGGAGATCGCTTTCGACGAGCTGGTCGCCCTGCGCCAGGCCTACGAGGCCCTGGACCCCGACGAGCGCCCCCTGGTCTACCGCGAGGGCAACCTGGCCGTCACCGGTTCGCCCAGCCTTGTCCGGGTCTACTGGATGGCCGTCGGGGTGACGACGACGGAGCCGATGCCGCCGCGCTTCGGTTTCGGCGACGAGGGCGGGCGGATGTGGGTCAACAACATCGACCTCCACGAGACCCAGCTACGTGAGGGCCAGGCCGCCCGGGGTCGGGTCTCGCTGGACTTCGGCGACGTGCTCAGGCTCGACGGCACCTACACCAAGATCGAGGGCGACTTCCAGTCCATCGGACTCAGCCGGACGGGAATCACCCGGGAGGACTGGGGCGCCTCGGGCACCCTGGAGCTGGGCGCCTTCATGCCCAACGACTGGAAGGTCGGCCTGCCGTTGAGCGCCTCCTACACCCGGGCCGACACCTACGTCGAGAACATCGCCGCCTACGAGGGTTCCCTCGACGACCTCGGCCGGACAACCTCGGACACCATCAACGCCAGCCTGGCCTTCAATCGGGTCAGCCTGCCCCGGCTCAGCTTCAAGTACACCGACTACAAGGGTTACAACGAGAACTACGGCCGCAACGACCACGACGTAACCTACGGCGTCAACCTCGACTACTCCCTGCTGCAGGGCTTCTTCCTGCTGCCGACCAAGATCGACGGCCGCTACCTCTACTCGACCGATCAGACCACCTACGAGGAGCAGACCGGCCGCGTCGACTCCTTCACCGGCAGTCACGAGCTGACCAGCTCGATCACCTGGCAGTTCGCCCGCGGATTGTCCTTCACCCCGGCTTACTCGTTCAAGGACTCGCGCGATCTGCTGCGCGACGAGCCGACCAGCTTCACCCAGACCGGCCGCGTCGGGCTGTCCTATAATCGGTTCCGCCTGCTGCAGCCCTCCCTCGACTACTCGACCACCTACAACGAACGCTACACCCCGGGGAGCACCTATTACCCGGAGAGCTGGGACGTGGGCATCAGCAACAGCTTCTCCGCCAGTCTGCCCACCAGTCCGGGGCTGCTGATCGAGGATTACTTCGGCTCCTGGACCGCCAGCTTCAACTACTCCTTGCGGCGCAGCTCTAGCTACGACGACGTCGAGAGCCTGCCGCCGGCCGAGTATATCTGGGGGTACGACACCATCTGGCACGACGGCGGCGAGGCCACCTCGGCGAGTCGCGGGTACTCCTACTCCGCCTCGACGCGGCTGAGACCGCTGGAGTTCTTCCGCGCCTCTTCCAACACCGACCTCCACGACCTGGATTTCATCCTGGCCCAGCTCAAGTACTCCTTCTCCACGGACCTGAGCGAGAGCTACGGCAGCTCCAGCGAGACCTGGACCGAGACCTGGCCCGCCGGCGACCTGACCCTGACCACGACCAAGTACTTCCCCATCTTCTCCGACCTGCTGCAGCAGTCCATCTTCAAGGCCGGCTTCCAGAAGACGACGACCAAGTGGATCGGCGTCAGCCTGACCCGGACCTGGTCGCCCAGCTTCTCCTGGCGCGCCACCTGGTCGGACACCTTCTCCACCACCGCCGACTACACCGAGAGCTCGACGATCACCGACGAGGAGGCCTCGGACTACGGCTTCGGCGGCGCCCACCGCGTCACCAACTCCTACAATCCCTCGGCCTCGCTGACCTACAACCTCGAGCTGCCCGGCACCTTCACCGTACCCTTCCTCGGCGGCGATGTACCCCTGCGCAACGAGCTGCGGCTCAACGCCCGTTACAGCTACAAGCTGACCAACGGCAACGAGGAATCGGGCACCGACGAAACCAAGCGCAGCACCGTCTCCCTCTCCGGCGCCTACTACCTGACCACCAACATCTACGCCGATTTGACCCTGACCTACGAGGACTTCGTCAACGAGACCTCGGTGGGTTACAACTACACCAGCTTCGACGTCAAGCTCTCCCTGGAGATCAAGTTCTGAAGACGATCGCAGCGCGGGATGCAAGCCGAAACCAACAACAAAGACCGGGGCCCAAAGGCCCCGGTCGTCAAATCCGCCGCTGAGGGCGAGAATACTGGAGGCTCTTGATGTAGCCCCAGGAAGCGGGTTCGATGTTGACGCCCAGGGGGTCGAAGTAACTCCGTCTTCGATCCAGGCAGGACCTAGACTGGTGGACGATTATCGGTTCAGTCTTCTTCAAGGAAGATTTGGACATCATGTGTGCAAGAACCGCCGTAAGGCCACGTGAAATAGGTCACTCCCACATAAACATCTCCGCTGATGGTATCCGTCGCCGTTACACGCCCATATTTTCCGAATGCTCCCTCAACATAATGGGCGCTGAAATCACCATTTTCGTCCGCAGTGAAGTAGGGCTGAGGCCAACTGTAACCATCTTCTTGATAATCCCAAGCGCCAACGAAGTTATTCTGTCCGGTGGGTCGGTAACCTATCGTTATTTGCGCGTTACCAGCGGTTTCCTGTGAACCGCCAAGATAAACAGTTCCCGAGATCGCCTGTTCGTCCAGTCTTTTTGGGTCATTTTCGACACCAGTCCCGTCCTCACACCCGATCACCAAGAACAGGGCAAGTACAGCCAACAACAGTATAGTTTTCCTCATGTGACTCCTTTCAATCATTAGATACACGGTGTTAGACTGCGAGCGAATGCAGTTTCCTCTCATTCGCCTTTAAGCTTTTGGGATACCTTAACGCTTATGGATCATCATATATCGTGATAATCTTGTAGTCACGAGAGTTACCAGGATGCTATCATGCCACAAGTAAAGGAGGCGATGTGGCAGATGGCTTAAAGAGTAATCCCGACAGGCATGTCAA
>WJLX01000082.1 GCA_014728225.1 Candidatus Coatesbacteria bacterium
GCGGGCGGGTCTAAAGACCCGCCCGCGGATTGCCGTTACCGGGAATCGACCGACTCCGGCTGAATCAATCACCGACGACGAGGCGGCGCTGCAGGGTCTGGTCGGCGGTGCGCAGGCGCAGCAGGTAGAGGCCGGCGCTCAGCCCGGGATCGCAGCCCAGGGTGTGCCGCCCGGCGGCGTAATGCCCCGCGGCGAGGGTCGCCAGCCGACGGCCGGCCAGATCGTAGAGCGCCAGCTCGATCTCGCCGGCGGCGGCCAGCTCGAACTCCACGCTCAGCGGACCTCGGGCCGGGTTGGGGTAGACTGCCAGCCCGGTTGCATCGGTGGTGGGTGTCTGGTGGGAGAAGACGGCCTCGACGGAGGCCAGGGGTCGGCCGGCGTCGTCGAAGGCCTCGAGGCGGTAGCGCTCCTCGCCGGCGGCCCCGCGGTCCAGGTAGGCGCTGGTGCTCAGGCCGGAGCCGAGGATTTGCCAGGACGCGTTCGTCCAGCGGCTCAGCCGATAACTGCGGCAGCCCGGGGCGGCGACCCAGCGCAGCAGCAGGCCCTCGCGTCGCGAGTCGGCGAACAGCTCGAGCTCCCCGGTCGCCGAGGTGTCGATGGTGATGTCGCAGAGCACGTCGTCGCCGGAGAGGCGGATGTCGCTGATCTCGACCCAGGTCGAGTAGCCGCCGCGGTCCCGGCTCGAGGGGGTGGTGTCGTCGGCGAAGCGGGTGTTGCCCGTCGAGCCGGGGAAGGGATCGCCGGCGTCGCCGATGTTGTCCTCCTCGGGATCGGGCCGTTCGCCGTCGCCGTTGTCGAGGTCCTCGAGGCCGTCGGCCTGCTCGACGTCCAGGTCATCGTAACGGAAGCCGAAGCCGTGGGCCCCGGAGTAGATGTGATAGACCAGCAGGCCCTCGCCGACCAGGGTGGGTTCGGGGTCGAGCTGCTGGCGGTTCTCCAGGTAGAACCACTCGTCGTAGTCAGGTGCGCCGCCCTCCCAGAGGGTGTAGACGGTGTTGTCGGTCTCCGCCGGCGGCACCAGCAGGTCGTTCTCGTCGGCGGCCAGGTTGATCACGTTGGTCCAACCCAGCTCGCTGCGGCTCCAGGCGTCGAGGAAGCTGGGGTAGCGATCGTCGAGGCCGTCGGCTCCCCAGGCGCCATAGCTCATCAGGCTCCACAACCCCGTGCCCAGATCATAGCGGTAGGGGCCGTACTGGTCGGGCAGGTTGAGCAGATGGCCCATCTCGTGGCAGGCCACCGAGATGCCGGACAGGCTGCCGTCGGCGCGTTCCTCGGCCTGGATGTCGTAATCTTCGATGTAGATCATCCCGCCGCCCGCCGCCGGGTCATTGGTCGTGTAACCCAGAGACGACATATGGCTCCAGATGTCGTTGGGATCGCCGGTGTCGGCGCCGTCGGGACCGGCGTGGTAGACCATGAACAGATCGACGATACCGTCGTCGTCGCCGGAGTTGGGAATGCCGTCGGGGCCGTCGTTGTCGTACTCGCCGAAGTCGACCGTCGGATCGGCCAGTTCGGCGGCGGCCCGGGCCACTTCGTAGCCGCCCCAGGACAGGCCGTAGTTCTGGTCGTTGTAGTTGTAGTTGTAATCGTCGGCTGTCGTCAGCCAGCCGGCGACGCCGCCGGCCAGGTCGAAGGCGCCGTAGCTGACCGTGTTCCAGTAGTCGCGCAGCGAGCCCGTGGCGTAGGTGCCCTGACTGAACAGCAGCTCCTCGTAGGCCGTTCTTGGGTGCGCTCCGGTATCGGCCGGGTGGTCGGGGAACTGGAGCAGCACCGCCACGGCGCCCATCAGCGGCGGGGTGGGCGTCGGCGGCGTCGCGGACCGCTCGGCGGCCAGGGCCTCCAGGGCCGGCCAGGGGAGCTCCTCGCCGGTAGCGTGGTGGACGCCGCTTTCCAGGTCCCAGCGCTGTGGATTGGGCGGTACGGCCTGGACGGTGAAAACGATAATCAGCAACGCTGCGAGGGTGAGACGGCGCATCATACGGACCTCCAGATCAAAGCCGGATCGGTGTCGGTTTCCTTACCTGTCGCCAAGCAACGTAGCACAAAAAAAGCGATGGGTAAAGCCGTCGGTCTTGACACGCCCGGCCAGGCTATCCTACTATCTCCACCCTTGGACAACCAATGCCGCCGACAAAGCGATCCGGCGCCATTAGACCCCTTGAGCTATCGAGCAGTATAGGAGCACGATGCCGCAGACCAAAGCCGCCAAGAAGAGCCAGCGCCAGACCGCCAAGCGCACCCAGCGCAACCGGGCCGTCAAGGCCCGCATCCGCACCGCCGTACGCAAACTGCGCCTGGCCGTCAGCGAAAGCCGCGAAGCCGACGCTCAACTGGCCTATCGCGAGGCCGTCAGCCTGCTGGACAAGGCCCGGGAGAAGGGCGTCCTGCACGCCAACAACGTCTCGCGGCGCAAGAGCCGCCTGACCAGGCTGGTCAACACATTGGACGAATCACGGGACGAAGCCGACGCCGCCGGCGAATAATTATGCTTCCCAGTCCTGACGTCTTTTGATAACGCCCCCGGCGGGGCGTTTTCTTATCTGCTGTAACGCTTGGGATTACTTACCGCTCTTGGGTCATCTCTCGTGGATAGCCTGTAGTCAGGGGCGATATCGGGATGCAATCATGCCACAAGCAGAGCAGGCGCTGTGGCGGATGGCTCATTGAGTGATCGCGGGATGATCGCGACCGCACGTCGAGTGCCCCAAGTGCAACCAGCGCTATCATTACCGCTGAGCCGACGGGGTCCTCAGTGCAAACGTCGCGGCAAGTCGTTCAAGCATCGTCCCCGGGGCGTCGCAACGAGCTAACCCTCGAGAAACGCCATGAGATAGCCCGTCTGTTTTGGCTCGGCGTCCCGACCGTCCGAGCCGCCGGGGATTTGGGCAGCCGGTGCAATACGGCTTAACTACAAGCGATTCCGCGAGCGCAACGCCGCCGATCGCCAGGCCGAGCTGGACTCGATCGTCAACTCCGACGGCTGGCAGACCGATAACAAGCTGTCAAGCATCGGCTTCCACCACAAGCGCTTCTATGATGACAAAATTCCGGTCGATGGCCAGCGACGGCTCAAAGCCTATCGCGGCGGCTTCAAGCGCACCTTCGGACTCTTTATCCGGGAGATGGAGTTCAGATGCAATCACAGAAACGATCCCGGCATGATAGCGTACGAGAAAACAGCCCGAGTGGTCCTGAACGTGGGTGACGCCTAAAGGCTGGGGTTGGGGTCCGCCCGCCGCCCGACAGCTCAAACTGGTCCAGGATGCAACACCGCGCCAACCGCCGGAACTGGCACGGTTTTTGCGGAGGCCGACCGTTACAGTCGTCATAACGGTCGCCGAGATGCAAAAACCGTGCCAGTTCCGGCGGTTGGTGTTTCGCCGCCGGCGGGGTTAACAGCGGTCGGGCGGCGGGCGTCACCTTTCACCGCGGCCGGCGCGCAGCATCCGCGGCCAGGTGCGGGGGTTGAACAGCAGGCTCGTCGTCCAGGCGCACTCGTAGGTGCACCAGCAATCGCCCCGGGCGATGTGGCGGCGTATCTGAGCGGCTCGCTTGCTCCACCACAACCGGCCGAGATCCCAGTCGACGTCGGCCAGATTGCCGAAGGCGGCGGGGCGGTGCTCGCAGAAGGGGCCGCGGCTCAGGGGGTCCCGGCCGGGGGCGGCCATCAGGGTTTCACAGGGGTAGAGCCAACCGTCCTCGGAAACCACGGCGGAGAGGATGCCGCCGAGGCAGGGCAGTACCTGGCGTCGTTCGGCCAGCAGGCGGAGCACCAGCCGCCACTGATAGCGCTCCTTGGCGGCCAGCATGTCGAGGGGGTTGAAGCTGAAGTGGGGCAGACGCCCGTCGGCCAGGGCGCGTTCTTTCTTGCGCTGGAAGGCGGCGTAGGCGGCGAGGTCGAAATCGGCTTGCAGCTCGTCGACGGGGA
>WJLX01000083.1 GCA_014728225.1 Candidatus Coatesbacteria bacterium
CGATTGACGACGGGCCCCGGGTCGCAAGATTCGTGCCGGCCCTCGTCGCTGGGTGCTCAGGCGTTGTCGAGGGACTCGAGCCGCCGGGAGAACAGGGCCAGTGGTCGGCGCCGGTGGAGTTCTTGATAGCGGCGGCGGGCCTCGGCACGGTCGGCGGCGGCGGTGGTGAACTCCTGCAGCCGGAAGGCGGCCTCGGCGGCCGGTTCCTCGTCGTCGCAGTTCTCGAGGATGTCGCGGCAGAGCGCCGCGGCCTTTTCTTTGTCCTCGAGGGCCGTCAACCGGGCGCGCAGCAGGCGTTCTTCGTAGGTCTGAACGCCGGGATCGTCCAGTTCATCGAGGATCGCGGCGGCCCGTTGGTGCAGCCGCCGGGCCTCGTCGATATTATTCTGCTCGAATTCCAATTCGGCCAGCCGCAGCAGACTACTGGAGTGGAGGTCCGGCAGATCGGTTTCAGCGATGATCTCAACGGCGCGTATCAGCGCGTTGCGGGCCTCATTGAAGCGCGCGAGATCGCTGAGGATCAGACCCTTGGTGATCAGGCAATCACAGAGGTTGCGCGGTTTGCCGAGGGGTCCGAGCAGCTCGATGGTTTCGACGATAGACGTCAGGGCTTGTTCGGGACGACCGGTTCGCTGGTAAAATCCGCTCAGAACCTGTAGCGCTTCAGCCGTGCCAAAGCTACTCTTCAACTCCCGCTGACTCTCAACGGCGCGCAGGTAATTGGTCTCGCAGGCCTCGAACTCTCCCAGCTCATCTTGCACCATGCCTATGTAACTGTAGCTGTAAGCTTCGACCATCTTATTACCGAGGGAGACTGCCAGCTCCTGCTGACGGCGATGATAATCAAGCGCCAGTTCATTATTACCCAGTTCCCGTTCGATGATGCCCAGGTTGGCGTAACTGAACATCAGGCCGACCTTGTCGCCCAGTTCCTCGCTCATCGACAGCTTGAGTCGATGATAACGCCCGGCTTTTTCACGCTCCTCCAACTCGGCGTAGACCGAACCGATACCACCAAGGATGATGGCCATGCTGCGTTTGTCGCCGATGCGCGAGGCGATTTCGTAGGCTTGCTCGTACTGTCGCAGGGCGAGTTGGTATTCACCGGTGTAGTAGCCCAGACCGCCCAGATTGTAGATCGGTCTGACCAACCCGCGCCAAGACCCCAACCGGCGTTGCGTCTCGAGGTCCTTGTTGTAGTATTCGGCCGAGGTTTTGAAGTCGCCCATCGCCGCGTATACGTTGCCGATGTTGTTACAGGTGTCGGCCAGCAACTGCTGATCCTCGACCTGTTCGGCTCGGGCGAGGGAGGCTCGATAGTATTCCAGGGCCTGATCGTACTCGCCCCGGTGGTAGTTGACGGACCCAAGGTGAAACAGCAGTTTGGCGTGTAGCGGGGCTGATGCCGTTTTCTCGACCAGGGTCAGGCAACGTTCGAGCAGTTCGGCTCCCTCGTCTGTATCGCCGCGCATGACCAGAAAGCTGCCCATGTCCACCAGGGCTTCGAGAAGTAGTTCGGGCTCGTTGGCTTGCTCGGCTCGCTCTAATTCCGCCCGGTGGAAGCTTTCCGCGGTGTCCCATTCACCGATCAACTGCCAGATGGAGGCGCGTTCCCGGCGACGGCGGCGGCGTTCCTCCGGATCGTCGAGCAGGGGGATCAGACGCCCGAGCAGCTCGAGGGCCTCCCGGTTGTGGTACTCGCCGCGGGCGTGATCGACGGCCCGGCCCAGGTACTCGCGGGCGTTGTCGCGATCGGCGGCCCGCTCGTAGTGGTAGGCCAGCTCGGCGTAGTGGGTGGGCGAGTCGCCGTGCAGCTCGCGCAGAGCCTCGGCGGCCAGGGCGTGGAGCCGGCGGCGGCGCTTGACCAGTTGCATCTCGTAGGCGGCGTCGCGCAACAGGGCGTGCTTGAAGATGTAGAGCAGCTCGCTGACGGCGTTCCAGAGGGCCTCGCTACGACCGTCGTCGAGCAGGGGCTCGACCCGCCGCCCCTCGAGCATGGCCGAGAGGACGGAGACCTCGAACTCCCGGCCCAGAACGGCGGCGGTCTGGACCAGCTCGCGCAGCTTGCGCGACAGGCGGTCCAGCCGGGCGATAAGTACGGCGCGGATCCCGGCGGGTACGCCCTCGGGACGTCCGGTCAGCCGGCAGCCCCCGCAGACCGTCTCGAGCAACTCGTTCTCAACCAGGTAGCGGCAGAACTGCTCCAGGAAGAAGGGGTTGGCCTGGGTGCGCTCCAGAATGAACCCGACCAGCTCCGGCGTCGCCGGCTGACCGAGGAAGACCTCGCTCAGCTCGACGGCGGCTGTGCGCTCCAGGCTGTCGACGACCAGCTCGGCGACGGTCAGCTCCTCGTCGAACTCCAGGCGGGGCTTGCCGCCCTCGTCGGTGAAGCGGCTGGTGACGAACAGGCCCAGCGGGTAGTCAGCGACGTTGCGCAGCAACTGGGGCAGGGCGGCGCGGGAGTCGTCGTCCAGCCACTGCAGGTCCTCCAGGATCAGCAGGGTGGGCCGGAGCAGAGCCAGGCCTTTGAAGAAGGCCTTGAGGGCGTAGACGGTGTTCTCCAGGCGTCCCCGGGCGTCGAGACGCTCGTAGAGCGACCCTTCCATCGGCAAGCCCAGCAGGGCCGCCGGCAGACTCTCCAGACGCCTGAGCTCCTCGACGACAGCAGCGGCCCGGGGATCGTCCAGGGCGGCCAGCTCGTCGCAAAGCGCGGCGAAGCGCTCGGTGAAGCGTTGACGGTTCTCGGCCGTGCCGCTCTCGGCCGATTGAGCGAAGTAGCGTTCCAGGGCGTAGACGAAGGGGCTGAAGCTGCGCCGCAGGATGCCGTCGGCCTGCAGAACCAGGGTTTGCAATTCGCCGTCCGCTGAAGCGGCGACCTCGTGGACCAGGCGGGACTTGCCGATACCCGCCTCGCCGTAGACGTAGTGAACCCCGGCGCAGCGCCCCGCGCCGAGGGGCGCCAGAAAAGTCCGCAGCGCCGCCGCCTCGACGTCGCGTCCGCGGAACTCGCCCTGGAAGAACTCGCCACCGCCCCCGGCGTGACCCTCGAGGGCGGCGACGGCCAGCTCGCCGCCAACGCCCTTGAAACTGCGCCGGCCGACGTCGCGGAAGCCGTAATCTCCACCCAGGATGCCCTTGACCGTCGGCGTGGTCCAGATCTCCCCCCAGGCGGCTGTACTGAACAGCCGGGCCGCCAGGTTGACCGTCGAGCCCAGGGCGGTATAGTTGCAACGGCGCCGACTGCCGCTGATCCCGGCATAGACGCGACCGTGGGTCAGCCCGGCGCGCACGGCGTCGCCGTAGCGCCCACGCAGGGCCAAGACGAATTCCGCCGCCCGCTCGGTGTTACGCTCGTAGGAGACCGGCGCGCCGAAGATGACGAACAGGTTGGGACCCTTGTCGCCGAAAAACAAGCCGTTGAGGTAACCGCCGTAGCGCGCGCTCTCCTCCACCGTCGCCGCGATGAAGCGGTGCAGCTCATCGCGCTCCTCGAACCCGCGAAAGCCCACGAACACGGGGGCCACGTCCCTGAACTCGCCGCCCAAACGGCTTTCCAACACCTCGTCGGGAACGAAACGCCGCACGAAGGTCGGCCGCAGACGCCTCAGGGATTCGCGCTTCTCGATCCCGGAACGCAATACCCAGCGGTTACCCCCGCCGGCCCGCAACAAACTGTCGTCGAAGACCACGGCACCCCGCGGAGTGTCCTCGATGGCCCCCGCCGCCGCCCGCAGCGGCTCACCGCGGAAATAGTAGACCGAACGCTCCCCGACGTCGACGACACCCCACTCCACTGCGCCGTGGGCCGCGCCTACCCGACAAGACAGCTCGAAATCGCCCAGCGCCGTCCTGAACGACCCGCCCCGGCCGCGGAAACGCTCGCCGATCTCCAGGGCCAGCAGTAAGGCGTCCCCGGGTCGCCTCAACAGCGCGGTGAAAGCGTCGCCGGCAAAATTCACCACGAAGCCGCCGCGATCATAGACCCGCCGAATCAGCGGCCGGAAGAGCTGGTTGATCACCTCCGAAAGCACCTCGGCGCCCTGGGCGCCTCGAGACATCAGCCGCTCGGTGATCGCGGTGAAACCCGAGAGATCGGCGAAGACCACGCCGCCCGTCAGCTTACCGTGGTTCTCACCCGCCGAACGACGCTGCTGGATGAATCCCGGAATTACATTGAGCATCTAACCGCCCCCGTTGGATGATGGCCTTGCAGAAGTGATCCCCCGTATCATAACAGAAGAATACCGCCCAGGTAAGGCGACACGACGCCGGAACCGCCGCCGCGAGACCTTATTCAACAAACGCGAAACACGCCAGCACTGCGCGCCCCCGGAACTGGCACGGTTTTTGCGGAGGCGGACCGTTGATCTCCGTCCCAACGGTCGCCGAGATGCAAAAACCGTGCCAGTTCCGGGGGCGCTGCGGGTTTAAAGTAGCGGTAACGCTGGGTTTTGGGGTAAAAGGTCTCGCGGCGGCGGGCCTGTGACGTTGCGGACTGTTTATGACAAGAGCCTCGCCGCGGCGGGGTTCGCTTGGTTTAAGGCGGCACTGCTATTCGTAGTGCAGGGCCTCGATGGGATCGAGTTGGGCGGCTTTCCAGGCGGGGAAGATGCCGAAGGCCAGGCCGACGGCCGTCGAGAAACCCAGGCCCAGGCCGACGGACCAGACGCTGACGGCGTTGGGCAGTTCGAGGAGGGCGGCGAAGCCCCAGGCCAACAGCAGCCCCAGACCGACGCCGACGGCCCCGCCGAACAGGGTCAGGATGATGCTTTCGATGACGAACTGGGCCAGCACGTCGCGCTTGCGGGCGCCGAGGGCCTTGCGGATACCGATCTCCCGGGTGCGCTCGGTGACGGCGACGAGCATGATGTTCATGATCCCGATGCCGCCGACCAGCAGGGAGACCGAGGAAACGCCGATCATGATGGCGTAGATGACCGTGGAGATCTCTTCGAAGATGTCGAGCATCCCGCCCTGGGTGGTAACTTCGAAATTGTTGTCTTCGTTGGGCTTGACCCCACGGCGGTTCCGCATCAGGGTTTCGATCTGGTTGCTGGCGCGGTAGACCGTCGCCGGGCTGGTGGAGACGGCGACGATGTCGACCTCGGAGCCCTGGGAGCGCATTGGATCGAGGACGCTGTCCAGGGTGGTGAAGGGAATGGCGACGAAGTTATCCTGGCTCTGGCCGAGGAAATCGCCCCGCCGCTCGAGTACGCCGATGACGGTGAAGCGGTTGCCGGCGATGCGGACCTCCTTGAGCAGGGGGTCCTGGCTGGGGAGCAGGGCGTCGACGATGTCATACCCGAGAACGACGACGCGCCGGTGGCCCTGGATGTCGGCCCGGGTGAAGTCGCGGCCGTACTCGACGGGCAGGCTGTAGATCCGGCTCAGGTATTCGTTGCCGCCGACGACGCGCATGGTGCCGGTCTGGTTGCCGCCGTAGGAGATGTTGGCGCCGGTGAAATTGGTCGGCGAGGCGAAGCGCACCGCCGGGCAGTTCTCCATGATCGCCTCGGCGTCCTCGTACTCCAGATCGGGCCGGTTGCGCAGGGCGGGATCGGGGCGGCCGAACTGGACCGGCGGCCGCTCGGTGACCATGATGAAGTTGGAGCCCAGGGAGCCGATCTGCTCGGCGATGGCGTTCTCCATCCCGTCGATGATGCTGATCAGGGTGATGATCACGGTCACGCCGATGATGATCCCCAGCACCGTCAGGAAGCTGCGCAGCTTGTTGGCTTTGATCGCCGACAGGGCGATCCGCCCGGCCTCGCGCAGCATGTCGAGGAACAGGGTGAAGATGTTTCGCCGGGGGCCGCGTTGAGCGTTCATTATGGCGCGTCAATCGTAGAATGGTGGTTGAGAAGCGGGGTCGCTTGATGGCGTTCAAGCGGGCAGCAGCAGTTCGTTGAGGCGCTGCAGCAGGACCCGGTGATCGCCCGGCGCCCGCTGGTAAAGCTCGCGGTAGCGCACGGCGGGACAGAAGCTGCTCTCCACCCGACGGGCGATGCGGGTGTGGACATCGTCGAGGTCGGCTCGTCGGGCCAAGGGCCGACAACTCTCCAGGAAACGCAGCAGGGCCTCGCGGACGCTCAGGCTCTCTCCGCCCAGGCTGATCCGGGCCTCGTACCCTCCGGCGACGGCGGCCTCGCGGTTGGGGGCGATCTCCTCCTCGGCGGCCTCGACGACGCCGTCGCCGTCGCGCAGGGCCAGGGCGGCCAGCAGGATCAGGCCCACCAGCAGCAGGGAATCCTCGACGCTGGTCTGCATGTCGCAGACCCGGCACTCGATGGTCGGATAGACCCGCCGGGGGCGGATGTCCCAATAGACGTCCTTGATCTGGCGGGCGCCGAGATGGGCGTAGGACCGGATGGCCCGATCGACGGCGTCGTAGGAATCGAAGCGTGGCGGGGCGCCGACATACTCCAGGCGGGAGTAGATATCCATCCGGGCGTTGCCGGCGGGGTGCGGCTTCTCCTCCCAGTAGGGGGAGTTGGCCGCGAAGGCGATGAACAGCGGCAGGTAGGAGCGCAGGCGGTTGGCCAGCTCGAGGCGCTCGAACTCGTCGGGGACGCCGAGGTGGACGTGGAGGCCCCAGAACAGGCATTGCAACCAGGCCTCGCCCTGGTGATCGGCCAGCATCAGGTAGCGCTGCTTGTGGACGTAGGGCTGTTCGCGCCAGCGGCAATCGGGATGGGCGCCGGCGTTGAACAGCTCGACACCGGCCAGGCGGGCCGCCCGGCGGGCGTGGCGCCGCAGGCGGACCAGCTCGTGCTCCACCTCCACCAGATCGAGGCAGACCGGGGTGGCGGTCTCCAGGGTGGCCTGGTGGACATCGGGCTTGATCTCGAGCCGTTCGGCCTCACTCAGGCCGGCCAGCACCCGGTGAACGGCGGGCTTGAGTTCGCCGGTGACCGGATCGGCCAGACCGAATTCTTCTTCGACGCCGATGGTGAACAGCTCCACGGTTCCTCCCCGCCGCCGTGGCCCCGGCGGCTCTACGAGGGTTACAGCGAAGTGTAGCACGGCCCCCGGAGGTAGTCCAGCGCGGCGGCTTGCCGCGACCCGCAGACTAAGGTAAACTGTACCCGAAAGGAGGCCGTTCGAATGGACACCCGGACCGGGGCCGACAGCTGGCCCAAGAATATCGAGGCCGAGCGCCACGTTCTCGGCTGCTGCCTGCGTTTTACCGAGGGCTTGAACATCGTGTTCGAGAGCGGGTTGCGCGAGGAGGATTTCTTCAAGCGCTTGCACCGCCAACTGTTCACCACCATCCTGGAGCTGGAGGGCGAGCCCGAGCGCACCGTCGACCTGCTGACGGTGACCGACGCGATGCGCAACTCGCCCGAGGGCTTGAGCGAGGCCGACTTCGGCTACGTCCTCGAGCTGCGCGACGACGCGGTGACCAAGGCGGGGCTGGAATCCCACATCGGGCTGGTGCGCGACGCCTCGACGCGACGACAGATCATCGAGACCTCGCGCCGTCTGATCGGCGAGGCCCTCGACGGTCAGGACAAGACCTCGATTCTGCTGGAGCGGGCCGAGGACGGCTTCTTCCGCATCGGCGAAAACCGGATGACCCAGGAGCTCAAGCCCCTCTCCGGTCTGGTCGACGACGCCCTGGCCGACATCCGGGCCATCCACGAGAAGCGGGCCACCGAAGACGCCGTTCCGACGGGCTTTTACGACCTGGACGAGCTGTTGACCGGTCTGCACAAATCCAACCTGATCATCCTGGCCAGCCGGCCCGGGATGGGCAAGACGGCCCTGGGCTTGAACATCGCCCAGCGGGCGGCCATCGACCGCGGCATCGGCGTGGGCTTCTTCAGTCTGGAGATGAGCGCCGCCGAGCTGGTGCGCCGGATGCTGTGCAGCGAAGCGCGGATCAATTCGCACAACGTGCGTTCGGGCAGGATCAGCGATCGGGACATGGAGGGCTTCGTCCGGGTGGCCGCCCGGTTGGCCGACGCCCCCTTCTTCATCGACGACACGGCGGCGCTGACGGTGATGGAGCTGCGGGCCAAGGCCCGCCGCCTGGTGATGCAGCGCGACATACAGTTGATCGTCGTCGACTACCTGCAGTTGATGACGGCGCCCCACCGCAAGCCGGAGAGCCGCCAGGTCGAGGTCTCGGAGATCTCGCGCTCCCTCAAGCAGTTGGCGATGGAGCTCAAGGTGCCGGTGCTGGCGATGGCTCAGCTCAACCGCGGGGTGACCTCGCGGGCCGTCAAGAGCAAGATCCCCCAGCTCTCCGACCTGCGCGAGTCCGGCGCCATCGAGCAGGACGCCGACGTGGTCATGTTCCTGCACCGCGAGGACTACTACAAGGTCGGCCGCGAGCAGAGCGAGGACGAGGCGGCCGCCGCCGGTCCCCTCAACGAGGAGGGGGTCAGCCGGATCATCGTCGCCAAGCAGCGCAACGGCCCCATCGGGCACATCCACCTGTTGTTCCTCAAGGACATCCTGCGCTTCGAGAACCTGGACCCCAGCTTCCAGCCCAGTCCCCTGGGGCCGGGGGCCGAGGTCGAAGAAGAAGAGCCGCCCTTCTAGCATGTATCCCAACCGACCGGTCTGGGCCGAGGTTGACCTCGACGCCGTGCTGGACAACCTGCGCCGCATTCGACGCCGGGTGGGTTCCGCCGTGCGAGTGATGGCCGTGGTCAAGTCCGACGCCTACGGCCACGGCAAGCTCGAGGTCGTCGAGAAGCTGCACCGTTACTGCGACTGGCTCGGCGTCAGCTTCATCGACGAGGGTGTCGAGCTGCGCCAGGCCGGCTACGATCTGCCGATCCTCTGCCTGGTCTCGCCGCTGCCCGACGAGCTGGACGCCCTGATCAAGTACGAGTTGACCCCGGTGATCAGCGACCTGTCCCTGGGCCGGGCGCTCAGCGAGCGGCTGGAGTTCCAGGGTCGGGCGCCGGTCAAGGTCCATCTCAAGGTAGATACGGGCATGGGCCGCCTGGGGGTGTGGCACGCGGACGCCGCCGGGCTGGCCGTCGAACTGGCCGCCCTGCCGAAGATCGAGCTCGGCGGTATGATGACCCACTTCCCCCTGGCCGACGGCGCGGATAAATCCTTCGCCCGGGAGCAGATCCGGCGCTTCGCCGCGGTGATCGACGCGGTCCGGGAGCGCGGACTGCAGCCCGGGATCTGCCACGCCGCTAACACCGCCGCCGCGCTCGAGCTGCCCGAGAGCCACTTCGACATGGTCCGTCCCGGCCTGGCCCTCTACGGCAGCTATCCCAGCCCCCACGTCGGCCGGGAGATCGGCCTGGAGACAGCCATCGCCCTGCGGGCCCGCCTGGCCGTGGTCAAGCGCCTGCCCGCCGGAACGACGATCAGCTACGGCCGTCGCTACCGCCTGGAGCGCGACACCACCGTCGGCGTGTTGCCGCTGGGCTACGCCGACGGCTGGCACCGCGGGATGACGGGCCGGGCCCGGGCGATAGTCCGCGGCGAGCGACGGCCGATAATCGGCGTGATCTGTATGGACATGAGCATGATCGATCTCGCCGGGCTGGAGGACGTTCGGGCCGGCGAGGTCGTCACCCTGATGGGCCGCGACTACTCGGGGGAGTTGATCAGCGTCGAGGAGGTCGCCGAGTGGATGAACACCATCCCCTACGAGGTAACCTGCGCCCTCTCCGAGCGCGTCCCGCGGCACTACCTGGGGAGCGGTTGAGTTGACCACCCGGACCAAACAGCCCCGGCTGCGCGCCTTCGGCTCCCTGGGCGGCTGGCTGATCGCCAAGCTCAGCACCGTCGGCGGGATGCTGGTCTTCTACGGCCGCACCATCAAGCGTATGCTGCGCGATTTCCCCCGGGGCGAGTTGATCTTCGAGCAGATGTACCGCCTGGGTGTGCAGTCGCTGTCCGTGGTGACGATGACCGCCCTGTTCACCGGGATGGTCATCGCCCTGCAATCGGTCAACCAGTTGGTGCTGTTCGGCGCCGAGGGCTACGTCGGCGGGATGGTCTCGGTGATCTTCGCCCGGGAGCTGGGGCCGGTGCTGACGGCGATCATGCTGGCCGGACGCGTCGGCTCGTCGATGGCCGCCGAGCTGGGCACGATGCGCGTCACCGAGCAGATCGACGCCCTGGAGACCCTGGCCAGCGACCCCTTCACCTACCTGGTGGCCCCCCGGCTGATCGCCGCCAGCATCATGACCCCCGTACTGACCGCCCTGGCCATCGGCGTGGCCCAGGTGGGCAGCTTCTTCGTCTGCATCGTCATCGCCGGCGTCGATCCCGGGGTCTACATCGCCGAGCTGGGCTCCCTTTCCGACGTCTGGGACATGGTCAGCGGGCTGATCAAGGCCTTCGCCTTTGGTCAGGTACTGGCCATCATCAGTTGCTACTACGGCTTCAAAACCTTCGGCGGCGCCGAGGGCGTCGGCCGCGCGACCACCGCCGCCATGGTCGTCTCCGCCGTCAACGTCCTGATCGTCGATTTGATCCTGACCACGCTGTTCTTCATCGCCTTCGACTGACGATGCCCGACGAGACCCACATCAGGATCGAGAACCTCCACAAGAGCTTCGGCGACACCGTCGTGCTCGAGGGGGTGAACCTGGAGATCCACCGCGGCGAGAGCGTGGCGGTCATCGGCCGCTCGGGCACCGGCAAGAGCGTGATGCTCAAGCACGTCCTCGGCCTGCTCCAGCCCACCGAGGGCGACATCTGGTGCCTGGGAACCCACATCAACTCCGCCGGGCTGTCCGAGCTGTACCAGGTACGCGCCCGGGTGGGCTACGTCTTCCAGTTCGCCGCCCTGTTCGACTCCCTGACCGTGCGCGAGAACGTCGGCTTCTTCCTCGACAACTGGCATCCCGAGCTGGGGGGCGAGGAGATCGAACGCGTCGTCGAGGAGAAGCTGACCCAGGTCGGCCTGCCCGGCACCGGACACCTGATGCCCGCCGAGCTCTCCGGCGGGATGAAGAAACGCGCCGGGCTGGCCCGGGCCCTCGTCGGCGATCCGGAGATCATCCTCTACGACGAACCGACCTCGGGGCTGGACCCGATCACCTCGGCCGCCGTCAACGAGCTGATCAACAAAACCAAGGACTATACCCGGGCGACCACGGTGATCATCACCCACGATATGCAGTCGGCCTACCAGACCGCCGACCGCATCGCCATGCTACATGACGGCCGGATCATCTTCGACGGCTCCAACGAGGAGATCCGCCACAGCGACGATCCCCGGGTCCAGCAGTTCATCGAGGGCCGCGCCGAGGGTCCCATCGACCCTCTGGGCGGCAGCACCAAGAAGCGGGCCAGCGAGGCCAACCTCTAGGCTGTTTTGCCAACCGTCGAGCGCTCCGGCGCCCGGCTGTGCTATCATTAGTTCCTACCATTGGTCCCCAGGGAACCTCAACCGGGTCGCGGCGGTATCTTTACCGCGTCCTCCATCCCGAAACAGGCAGCGGGTACTATGGCCAAGAAACGCTCCGTCGAGGCCAAGGTCGGCATCACCGTCGTCGTCGCCCTGGTGGTCTTCATCGCCCTGTTGTTCAGCGTGGGCGATCTGGACTGCTTCCGCGGCGGCTACCAGATCACCGTCATCTTCGACAGCGCCTCCGGACTGGTGCCCGACGCCAAGGTGCTCTACGCCGGTGTCCGTGCCGGCAGTGTCGAGAGCGTCGAGTGGTACAAGCCCGAGAACTCCGACCAGTTGATGGTCAAGGTCGTCCTCTGGCTCGAGGATCAGGTGATCGTGCGCACCGACTCGACGATCGCCATCCGCACCAAGGGCCTGATGGCCGAGAAGTACGTCGACATCACGCCGGGTTCGCCCGACGCCCCGAACCTGGAGCCCGATTCCGTCGTCTACGGCCAGACCGCCGTCGGCATGGATGAGTTGTTCGAATCCGCCGGCAGCATCGTGGTCAAGATCGGCGACGCCCTGGCCGAGATCTCCGCCCTGTTCGACGAGGAGACCGTGGCCAGCTTCAAGAGTACGGTCAGTCACATCGACTCGATGGTCGCCGAACTCGACGCCCTGATCCGCCTCTCCGCCCCCGAGGTCACCGCCACGATGCGCAATGTGCGCCAGATCACCGGGGACATCGCCGGTTTCACCGCCACCCTCAAGCGTATCGGCGCCAAGGTCGAGGGTGTGGTCGATTTCGTCGGCCCGCGGTTCGAGATGACGATGGAGCACGTCGATTCGATCACCGCCGAGGTCGACAACATCGTCAGCCACTTGAACGACATCATCGCCGCCATCGCCTCCGGCGAGGGCACCGCCGGCAAGTTGATCTACGACGACCGAACCTACGAGGAGCTCAACCAGACCCTGGAGAAGGCCAAGGAGCTGCTGGACGCCATCATCGACAACCCGCGCGAGTACCTCAACCTGAGCGTGTTCTAGGCGTCGCGGAGACGACTAATCACGAACGGCCCCCGCGGGGGCCGTTTTTCTTACAGCCGCCCGCCGGGCCGGCACAGTTTGTTCCACGACGAGTTCACCCGGCAAACCGGGAGAACTCGTCGTATATCGCGCGCCAGCCCGCCGGTCGTTCTTGATGTCGACCCTGGGGTCTTTCGAACACGGGCGACTGGGGACAGTCGTCCCCTACGGGAGCCGCAGATGAACGAAAACCGGGGCCCGCGGGCCCCGGTTGCTAACAACTCCGACAAGAAACCGTACCTAGCCCTTGAACAGCAGCCGGGTTTTGAAGAAAGCCCGGGCGGCGCGCTTCATGAACCAGAGCTTGAGGCGCTGACCGGTGTAGGACGGTGTCGTCTCATCCTTGAAGAAGGCGGCTTCCTTGGGCTGCAGGGTCATGGCCACCTGGATGCCCGGGGCGATGCCGGTGGGGACGCCCTGCTCCATCCAGATCTCGTAGGCCCGCTTGAAGATGGGGGCCATCTTCTCGTACCGGGGCGGATTGACGTGCTGCAGTTTGGTGCCGATGGTGGGGCGGAAGATGCAGATGGTGGTGGCGGCGCCCCATTCGGCGAACTGCTGGACGCCGGCGATGGTGTCCTCGGGGGGTTCGAGGCCGGCGATGATCTCGCCGTGAATGCGACCCTTGCCGAAGAGCTTCGAGCAGTACTTGATGGCGTCGAGGTAGCGTTGGCGGCCGATGTACTCGGCCTTGCCCGGACAGATCTCGGGAAAGATCTCGGGGTTGAAGATCTCGAGGCAGAAGGAGAGGTGGTCGACGCCGAGCTTCTTCAGCCTGTCGTACCAGGTGAAGTCGGGCACGGGCGGGCACTGGACGCCGATCATGGCGCCGGTTTCCTTCTTGACGGCCTCGAGGTAGGGCCAGAGGTGCTCGATGGACTTGCCGTCCTCGTAGCCGGTGTTGAAGTGCAGGAAGGTGCTCTTGAATTCCTGGCGGGCGGCCTTCCAGACCTCGACGACCTCGGTGATCTTCTTCTCGCCCTCCTCGGTATCGCCGAGGTTGAGCCCCACGCTACAGTAGCGGCAGTTGTTGTCCATCTCCCAGAAGCCGCAGAGCCGGCTGGCGTAGATGGCCGGGTAGCTGCCCTGCATGACGCCGATCTTGCGCATCGGCACACCGGTCGAGGTCTCGCGCTCGTACCACTGGGGCTGGGGCAGCATGTAGGCGTTGTAGACCAGGCCGTCCCCGCGCTCGTCATGGATGTAGTAGCGGCCCTCGCGCTTGTGCAGCACGTAGGGCGACTGGGGGACGAAGTGCTCGATCAGCGGGGCGTTGACCCAGACGTTCTGGTCGAGGAGGAAGTCCAGACCGGAACCCAGGCCGCCGCGGGTGCGGATGACGTGGCGGGCGTCCTTTTCCAGCTCGCAGGAATCGTCCAGCCGCAGGCCCTTGCAGAAGAGGTCGAGTTTTAGCTGTCCGGGATTGAGCATGTCCACCTCGGTGCTGGGAGAGGGATGGTTGCTTGACAGGGGCCGATTTTAGCGGCCCGCGTTGGGGGTGTCAAATACCAGGGAATGCGAGGCAAAACATACATGAAAAAACGGACGGCCACGGCCGTCCGAAGACACGTCATCGATGAACCAGCCCTCAACGTGAACCATTGGCGCTCATCGCAGCCAGGGTTTCCTTGATGCGTTCGGCGGTACGTACGTGCAGACAATAGGCTTCGCCCGAATCTGTTTCAATCAGTACTCGGGCGATACCGCTTTCTTCGTCGACGTGAATTCGTTCGCTTTCGGAGCCCATTTTCTCCTCCGATGTGTTGGTTGATTGTTAAAAAAGAGGCTTCAAAATAGTATATAATGCGTCAGCGTACGCGTGGCCAATCTCCACGTCCTTTTCTCGATTATAAATGTTTTTCTCTAGACTGTCAATGCAGAAAAAACCAATTATATCCTGGTCTTCCATCATTGGGGTTACATCTCCAGCGTCTTCTTCAAGCACCTTGCGAATCGGCCAGACGATTGTTGAAAAATAGTCCATCTCACCTTTTTCTATTTGTTCATCTGTATATGAAGAATTTACGTATCCTTTGTAAGGCAATTCGTTTCTAAAAAACACACTATGATTTTGATCCTTAATAAGCTCCTTAAAATCTGAATTATCTTTAACATAATGAATATCACGTAACCTTGGGTTGCCTGAATTTCTTTTATAATTATATACCACAAGGTTATTAATAGTATTTGACATATCAAGACTGCCTTCGCAAATTGCTAGGAGTTTGATGCACGCTCGACACTTATGACCAGTTATCAAAGTAAAAGCATTTGCCATCTCAATTAATGAACATTTAATATGTATATCTTTTCCTTTGTTATTAAGATCGGCAAAATAGGCATCTCTTAAGCAATGCATTGCGTTATGTATGTGTGTGAATACTTCTGAATAGCGTTCTATTCTATTGTTTTGTTTTTCTTGGACTATCAATAATATTAAACTTGATACTAATAAGACAACTATAGAAATAGAATAAACATAGCTGTTAACTAATTGGTTTAAGCCTATTATATTTATAATAAACTGGACAAGTGCTGCAATTGCAGCAACTGCGGCAAGTATTTGTAGTGCAACTTTAAACTTTTGTAAGAAATCCTTCATGTGAAACCCTCCTTTCCATCAAGAGTAAACATTCTAAATTTGTAATTCAACAGACCATAGTCATCATAATAAAAGGAAAAGGTGTTTCCCAAGAACAAACGGGGGCGGTTTTTCCGCCCCCGTTCTTGATGCCGGTCTGCACCTCGACTAGCCCATTTTTTTCAGTGTCTCGTGGACGATGTCCAGGGACTTGTCGGCCAGCTCCCTGGTCAGGATCAGGGGCGGGCGGAAGCGGATGGAGCGCGGGCCGCAGGTAATTGTGAATAGGCCGTTCTCCAGCAGCTTACCGTGGGCCTCGTTGCGCATCTCGGCGGTGGGCAGGTCGAAGGCCATCATCAGCCCGACGCCGCGGGCCGCCGTGCCCGGGGTGCCCTCGAGGGCGTCGTAGAGACCGGTCAGCAGGTGAGTGCCGACCTCGGCGGCGTTGTCGACGAGCCTCTCCTCCTCGATGACCTCGAGGTAGGCCTGGCAGCGGACCATGTCGACCAGGTTGCCGCCCCAGGTGCTGTTGAGCCGGCTGCCGCCGGGGACGGCGCCGGTCTCGTCGGCCTCGTCGGAGAAGACGTGATACTTGACGGTGTCGAGGCGGTCACCGACGATGATGCCGCAGACCTGGGACTTCTTGCCGAAGCAGATGATGTCGGGACGGACGTCGTAATGCTCCGAGGCCCAGAAGCGTCCGGTCAGGCCGAAACCGGTCTGCACCTCGTCGTGGATCAGCAGGGCCTCGGCCTCGTCGGCCAGCTCGCGCAGCCACTTGTGGAACTCGGTGCGGAAGTGGCGATCACCGCCCTCGGCCTGGATGGGCTCGATGAGGATGGCGGCGACTTTGTTCGGGTTCAGGGCGATGGCGCGGCGGATCTCCGCCACGGCGCGCTCTTCTTCGACAGCGCAGAACTCCCAGCGCTCGGGCTCGGGCAGGGAGAAGTTGATCCCCGGCGAGCTGATCCGCGGCCAGTCGAACTTGGGGAAGTACTTGTACTTGCGGGCGTCGTCGGTATTGGTGACCGAGAGGGTATAGCCCGTGCGTCCGTGGAAGGCCTGGCGGAAGTGGATGATAACCAGCTCGTCCTCTTTGGCCTGGGCCTCGGCGTCGTCGCTCCAGATACCGCGCTGCAGGTTCTGCTTGGTCTTCCAGTCGAAGGCCGTCTTCATCGCGTTCTCGACGGCCAGGCCGCCGCCGGAGACGAAGAACAGGTACTTCATGTAGTCGGGCATGGCCACCCGGACGAAGGTCTCGACGAACTCGGCCATCTCGACGGTGTAGATGTCGGAATTGGAGGTCTTGTTGACCGCGATCCGTCCCAACTTCTTCAGGAACTCCGGCGAGGTCAGGTGGGGGTGGTTGTAGCCGATGGGGCTGGAGGCGAAGAAGGTGAACAGGTCGATGTAGTCGCGATCGTGGAGCATGTCGTGCAGGATCGCGCCCTGGCTCTTGACGGGATCGAAGACGATATCGCCGAAACCGTCGGCGAGCATGTGTTTCTGCAGGGTGGGCAGGACCTGTTGGGGCGTGAGTTTGTCGGTCAAGATGACTCCTTTCCTAACCGGCCGCGGAGGGCAAAAAAAGGGGACGGACGGAAGCGTCACTCCGGGGGGCGTGGACGTTGGATGGGGTCGCGACGGAGACGCGCAGTACCGGCGGGTGAGCGCCTGATGGAACGCTGCAGACCCTACCCGGTTGCGGTCGCCGCCACGGCGAGTGTACTAGGCGCTTTTTTGGCTGTCAACCCTAGTGTCAGGCGCCGAGGTCCCGCTCCCGCATGTAGGCCAGACAAGCATCGACACGCTCCAAGGTCTCCTCTTGACCTACGAGTTCGGCCGTCTCGAACAGGCCGATGCCGACGCGGTCGCCGGTCAGGGCCACGCGGACGGGCTGGATGAGCTTGCCCAGACCGCAGTCCAGCTCGGCGACACGCTCGCGGAAGCGCTGCTCGAGGGCCGCGGTGTGGTAGCCGCCCGCGGCGGCCAACAGCTCCCGGGCCACGGTCAGACGCTCCCGGGCGCCGGCTTTGTTGAGCACCTTCTTGACCGCCTGGTCATCGTAGACCGTCGGCGCATGGTAGAAGGGGCGGACATAGAAGGCGTAGTCGGTGAGCAGTTTGGCCCGATCACCGATCTCGTCGACGATGGTCACCAGGCGCTGCCAGGCGGACGATCCCTCGTCGAGGTCGGCGGGGACGGTGCCGGCTTCCCGCAGGAAGGGCAGGGCGCGGCGGACGCGCTCCTCGGGATCGAGGGCCTTGAGCTGCTCGCCGTTGATGTGCCGGCACTTGTCGTAGTCGAAGACCGCCGCGGTCATGTTCAAGCGCTCGGGGCTGAAGCGCTCGACCAGTTCACTCAGACCGTAGACTTCCCGTCCCGTGCCCTCGCTCCAACCCAGCAGGGCCAGGTAGTTGACCAGGCCCTCGGGCAGATAGCCGTTCTTGCGGAACTCGGCCAGGGAGGTCGCCCCGTGGCGTTTGGATAGCTTCTTTCTGTCCGGTCCCAGAATCATCGGCAGGTGGACGAAGACCGGCGGTTCGGCTTCGAGGGCGCGATAGATCATGATCTGGCGCGGGGTGTTGGAGATGTGATCGTCGCCGCGCAGCACATGGGTCACCGCCATGGCAATGTCGTCGACGCTGACGGTGAAGTTGTAGAGCGGATGCCCGGCCTCGAGGGAGGGCCGGCGCCAGATGACGAAATCGCCGATGTCGGCGTTGGCGAAGACGACCTCGCCGCGGTCGGTGGGCTCGCGCCAGCTCGTATCCCCTGCGGGAACCCGAAAGCGCAGGGCGTAGGGCTCGCCGGACTGCATCCGCTCGGCGGCCTCGGCCGGATCCTGACCCCGGCAACGGCCCGAATAGACGTAGGCCCGGCCGTGGTTCTGCGCCTCGGCGCGCTCGGCGTCCAGCTCCTCCGGAGTGCAGAAACAGGGATAGACGTCACCGCTGTCGATCAACCGACGGGCGGCCTCACGGAACTCGTCGTAGCGCCCGCTCTGCAAATAGGGGCCGTAGGGACCGCCGCGCTGCGGACCCTCGTCCCATTCCAACCCCAGCCAGCGCAACTCGTCGATGATCGAGCGCCGGGACTCCGGCGTCGATCGCTCGGCGTCGGTATCCTCGATGCGCAGGATGTAGGCGGCCTCGGCGCCGCGGTGGGCCGATCCCCGGGCCAAGAGATAGTTGTAGAGGGCGGTGCGGACGTGGCCCACGTGGAGGTGACCCGTAGGCGAGGGAGCGAAGCGGACGCGGACGGGGGCTGTCATCGGTTGCTTACCTCGGCTGGGATGGAGGGGTTCGTTAATCGTTGCGGTGGAAAGCGGCGACCTTTGAAAACCGCTTCCCCGGGCTCGTAGCGCAGCGGCGGTTCGGCGCCGGAGTCGGCACGGTTTTTGCATCTCGGCGACCGTTGGGACGGCGGCAACGGTCCGCCTCCGCAAAAACCGTGCC
>WJLX01000084.1 GCA_014728225.1 Candidatus Coatesbacteria bacterium
ACACCATCGAGATCGCTCCGGACATGAACTTCGATCCTCAACACACGCGCTACTACGTCGTGGGCACTAATCTGCTCTACGATGTGACCGATCTCCCCGACGGACGGCATTATTGGCGGGTGATGGCCGAGGATCCCGCCGGTGGCTTCCGCTTCTCCAGCGAAGTGCGCTACTTCTTCCAGAGCGTCAACGACAGCCCACAGGCCATCTCGGCCAGCGCCTTCGACGTCGGCGGCAACCCGGGGATCGACGAGGGCGACTACGTCGACATCGTCTTCGAGGAATCCGTCGAGGACGCCGACGGCTGGACGGACATCGACGAGCTGTTGCCACTGCAAAGCGACCATAGCTGGAACGACGGCTCGGGGACCATCGCCGACTACCAGTACCTGACCACGGACGTCTACAACGACACCCTGCGGGTCACCCTCCACGCCTACGACGGCGACGGCCCGACCGTCGAGCCCGGCGACGTGATCGACTTCGACAACAACAACGGCCTGCTGACCGACCTGACGGGCAACCCGATCCAGGGAACGGTGACCATCGGCGGCAGCTTCGGCTCCGGCGGTCCGGTGTTCGATGTCGCCCATCCCTTCAACCTCTACCTGGAGTATGCTCAGTCCAACGAGCTGACCTGCGCCTTCGACTCCGGCGCGCCGACGGAGGTTACCATGTACTACGCCCCCGGCGGCACGCTGGATTGGCAGTCCCAGGCGATGACCTACGATTCCGCCGACGACCTGTGGATGGTCGAACTGGCTCCGGCCGACCTCGACATCAGCGGGATCGTCTACGGCTTCCACGCCGTCGACACCGACGGCGGCGAGAGCTGGTTCCCCGACGGACTATTGGCCGGCGAGGCCGCGCTCTATCCCGTCGTCCACGCCGACAGCTACGAGGTCTATCCGGAACTGCCCGTCGGCGACGAGGTGACCGACTACCGCTTGATCAGCCTGCCCGCCGTCTTCCCCGACGGCGCCGACGGGCCCGAGGACCAGTTCACCCAGGAGCTGGGCGCCTACGATGTGACGGCCTGGCGCCTGTTCGATTACGACAATCCCAGCGGCGATTACGTGGAGTTCGACCCCGCGGCCGATAACTGCCGCTTGAACCCCGGGGCGGTCTACTGGATGATCACCCGGGACGGACTGCCCACGGTGACTCTCGAGGACTTCATCACCCTGGACAGCGGTTCCCGCTTCACCTACCAGCTCAGCGCCGGTTGGAACTGGATCGCCACCCCCTTCCCCTACGACGTGGAATGGTTGGACTGCTACACCGACGGCGTGACCGTCGAAGAGCCGATCCCCTACTACGGCGACTACAGCACTACCAGCGACGGGCTCTACCTGCTAGAAGGCTACTGGCTTTACGCCGAAGGCGACGGCGAGCTCTACATCCCGCCGCTGCGCTACGACGGCGGAACCCTAAACGGTGGCGCCCCCGTCGTCGCTCCGGAAGCCGACAGAAGTAGTGGGGCCCTCACCTCGAAGGGTTCCGGGACCCTGCCCGCCGCCGCCCTCGCCCATCCCAACCTTAACCCGGGCGGCGAGGCCTCGACCAGCCGCGTGGCCGATCATCCGGCCCTCGTCGCCGACGACCACGGCGACGGCGGGCGCTGGCGGCTGGACTTCGAGCTGCGCGACGCCGCCGGTCGCGACGCCCTGCACTACCTGGGAGTAGAACCCGACGCCGCCGACGGTCCCGATCCCCACGACCGCCACGATCCCCCCGCCCCCGCCGGAACGCCCAACCTGAGCTTCATCGGCAAGGACGCAGAGGCCTACTACAGCGACCTGCGCGCCCCGATTACCGACGGCGAGATCTGGGAGTTCCACACTACCGCAGCGGGAACCGCCGAGCTGCGCTGGCGTCTGGACGGCCGACCCGCCGGCTGCGCCGCCCTACTGGAGACTCCGGCCGGACGGATCGTCGATCTCCTGGCCGAGGAGAGTATTACCCTCAGCGCCGCCGAGACCGGTAGCGGCCTGCCCTGCCGCGTCTACATCGGTACGCCGGAATGGCTGGACGGCGAGTTCAGCGCCCGCAGCCTGACTTTGGCCCAGAGCTACCCCAATCCCGCCGCCGGTCTGGCCCGGATCGAGTTCAGCCTGCCCGCGGCCGCCGAGGTCGAGCTGACCGTCTACGACCTGGCCGGGCGCCGGGTGGACACCCTCGTCGACGGCCCGCTGGCCGCCGGACGCCACGCCGTCGCCTGGGACGCCGCCACCGTATCCCCCGGCGTCTACCTTTACCGCCTGACGACCCCGGACGACATCCTCACCCGCCGGCTGGTCATCGCCCGCTAACCTTGCAACACCCACCAAAAACGACCGGGAGGGGCCGCCCCTCCCGGTCGTCATTTCTTCTGGCATCCGCAAACACAGCAAGCGCAAAGATCGTCAGCCAACAAGCCTCCCCCGGCGACGGCACACTTCTTGCTTTCCGCGGTCTCCCCGCGCCGGGAGACCGCGGGCAACAAGTGCGCCGTCGCCTGAACCGTCAAGCGGTCCCACGGGTTCGGGGCGTTGGGGACTGAGGTCCGGCGCGCGTTTTTGCGCCGAACTCACCGCGCGGTGAGTTCGGCTGATGCAAAAACCGTGCCGGACCGGTCAGTGGCGGGGGGCTCAGCCGGATCCGTCGGCGACCGCCGGGGGGCGCCGGGTTGCGGGGAGGTGTTCGACGAGGAGCTCGCCGAGCAGGGCCACGCGGACGTCGGCCCCCAGGCGGGTCAGGGCGGCCTCGAGCTGGATGGCGCAGCCGGGACAGGCGGTGGCCACAACGTCGGCACCGCTGGCGATGATATGCCGGGCCTTGCGCTCGCCAACGGCCGCCGCCGTCTCCGGGAACTTGGCGAAATAGCTCCCCGCTCCGCCACAGCAGACATCCTTCTCGGCCATTTCGACATAGTTACCCAGGCGCTCCAACAGCGGCTCGGCGAGGTCGAGGCCCAGATGACGGGCCAGGTGGCAGGGCTGGTGCCAGGTAATCGTGAGTCCCTCGTCATACCGCAGGGGCAGGCGCTCGAGCTTGTCGGCCAGGAACTCCTGCAGCGTCAGGGTTTGCTCCAGCAGACCGTCGTAGTGTTCGCGCAGGAAGGAGGCGCAGGAGGCGCAGGCCGTCAACACGCCGTCGAGGTGCCGGTCGCTGAAGGCCGAAGCGTTTCGCAGCCGCAACTGGTTGGCGGCGCGGCGGTCACCGGAACCCCAGGCCGGCAGTCCGCAGCAGACCTGTCCCGGCGGGGCGACGAGGGTCACCCCGGCCAGGCGGGCCAGGCGGACGACGGCCGCGGCGGCGGTTGGGTAGCCCAGATCGACGGCGCAGCCGACGAACAGGCCCCAGCGCTCGGCGCCTGAACCCGCCTCGTTTAAGAGCTCCCCACGACCGACAGTGAAGGGCTCCCGGGCCAGGGTCGGCGGCACCAACCGCGGTGACAGTCCGGCCAGGGGCAGCAGTAGACGGTAGAGACCCGCCAGGGCGCGTTGAACGCGCTGGCCTGCGCTCAGCTTGTCACCGGAGGGTCTACCGAACAGGCCCAGCAGGCGGGAGCCCCAATGCTGCAGGCGGCCGATCAGAGTGGCGACTGCCGTCAGAACGTCCCGGCGGGGCAACAGCCAGCGCAGCAGGAACAGGGCCAGGAGACCCCGACCGCGTTTGTGATGGATGCGCTCCCGGGCGGCGTACAACAGCTCGTCGGTGCGCACCCCGCCGGGGCAGGCCTCGACACACAGGCGGCAGCCCAGGCAGTTATCGATCAGGTGCCCCAGCTCGGCGTCGTAATCGAGGACACCCTCCTCGGCTGCGGTCAGCAGCTTCAGCTTGCCCCGGGCCACGGATGCCTCGGCGCCCTCGACGGCGAAGACGGGGCAGACCGCCCGGCACTTGCCGCAGGCGACGCAGCGCTCCAGCTCGGCACGAAAGCCCCGCGGCTCACTCACCGCCATCAGCGCTCCCGCTTGAGGAGGTGAAGATATCGTAGAGTCTGTCCGGATCGCCGACGGGACCGTTGTCGAGGAGCTCGGGGGACAATCCCGCGCCCTCGAGGACCGTCCGTAACAGACGCTCGTAGAGCTCCACGTCGCCCTGACGGCCGCTGCGTTTACTCTCCTGCAGGCTTTGACGGTAGGTGGCCGCCTCGTGGGCCACGGCGCCGAGGCGGAACAGCCTGCGGGCCTGGGTTCCATAGGCCCGCGCCACGTCATGCTCCAGGATCGCTCCCTGCTCCTCGAACCACGCGGCCAACTGGGTGATATCGTAATCGGCGGCCGGTCGGGAAAGCTCGACATCCAGCCCGCCCAGGCGCAGAACGACGTCCTCCAGGGTGCGCTGGAGCTCGGCGAGGAGCTTGCGGGCGGTGGTGTGTGATTGGTCGTCCAGACCGAGTTTGACCAGCCGTTCCACGGCTCGACTGAACAGCCGCGCCCGACCGAACTCGTACCCGGCGGCGAACAGCTGACGCTCGATGTATTCTTCGCTCATACCTGCTCCGTAGCGCTGGAAGGTCTGCCACTTCAGGAATCGGTGGTTTCCGTCGCGACGTTATCGTCTGCGGACGCGAAAAAGTGCAGAAACAGGGGGATGATGATGGGGTAGCTCACCCCCAAAGGCCGGGCGATGTCCGAAGCGAAGAGAACACAGGCGGCCGTGACGGGCAGGACGATCAGCAGGCAGGCGCGGAAGAGGAAAGCGTCGCGCCGCAGGTTGAGCAGACCGACCCAGAGAAAGGTGAAGGCGAAGAAGGTTCGGGCGGCGATCTCCCCCCAACCCGACCAGCTCAGCAGGCGGGCGGCGCAGACGGGTAAATCGCCTTTGAGCAATCGGCAACTATAGCCGACCTCGTCGAACCAGCCGCCGAGACACACCCGCAGTAATCCGTAAGCGAGCACCGGGGCCAGGACGGCGGGCGGCTGAACAGCAGACAATCTCGGACGAGCGCCATGATCCGATTGAACCCGTGGTATTTACGCAGGCATTTGTCGAACAGCCAGGCGGCCGGATATGGGGATACGGCGTTGATGATTAAGCAGGGGGATCATCACAGGAAATGAACACCAGCTATTGCAGTTGGGTTCTTCCAGCGGCGTGAACGAGTCTGCTATCCCGTCACCGACGAGACGAGCAATGTGGCGGGGAAGTGCGGGTCGGAGTACCGGCACGCCAGCTGTTCCAGCTGCAATTACCGCCATCACTACCGCTGCGCCGACGGGCGGCATCAGTGCAAGCGTTACGGCAAGCTGTTCAAGCAGCGTCCCCGGGGGCGTCGCACCGCGCCGTCGTCGGGAAAAACGCGGCGAGACAGTGTGTCTGTTCCGGTTCAACGTCCCGGCGGCGCGGGTCGCAACGGTCCCAGGCAACCGGCGTAATACGACATATCGTCACGACAAGCGAATCCGCCGGCGCCTCGCCGTCGCTCGCCAGGCCGAGCTGGACCCGATCAGCTACACCGTTACGCCGACGGCCGGCGGGCCTGGACGAAACTGTCACTCAACGGCTTCCACCACAGGCGGATCAACCACCAGGAAGAGTTCGCCAACGGAAAGAACCATCTCAACGGCCTCGAGAACTTCCGGGGCTACGCCAAACGCCGCCAAAAAGCCTCATGGAGGATTAAAGCGTAACTGCAGACTCTCGATCCGGTTAAGTTCTTTCAGATTAAAGCATCGCGACGACGAAAGCGCGTTAAACTACCGCAGGAGCATACTTCAAGCTTGTTTATAATTAGCTGATAATCCCTAGGCAGATCGGGGCGCAGGGCGGCGGCGTCAGTCGGTGCAGGGCTCCCACCAGCGGGGGGACGAGCGGGCGATAGCGGTAAGGCGGTGGTGGTAGTGACAGGTCGCGGCCGTCTCGAGGTAGATCACCGTGTCGTTCCAGTCGACACCGTAATTCCAGGCCTCCCACCAGTGGTCGATCAAACCAGCGGCGTCGGCGGCGCCGGCGTCGTCCAGCGAGCCCAGGTCCGGGAAGCCCTCCAGGTAGGCCGGATCGTCGAAGGGGGGACCGCCGGTGAAGTAGCCGGCATTGACGGCCGGTTCGGGCGGGTAGAGCTGGCGCAGGACTACGATGGTCGTCAACGAAGCCAGCAGCAGATGCACCCCCCATCGTCGACGCTTCCGGTCACCGGGTCCGCAAGCCCGGTTCATGATCCTCCTTCCGGTTGGTTCAGTTCCGTTCCAGCATATCGCAGAAGGCCTCCAGCCGGGTCGTCACCCCGGCGTAGCCGGACTGCTCGTCGACCTGCAGGATCAACAACGGTACGCCGGCCCGCTTGGCGGCCAGCTCCAGGTACTTGCCGACGAAGGCGTCGGGGCCGCAGGTGGCCGAGGTGACGTGAACCAGCCCGCGGATCGGGCTGTCGCTCTTCAGGCCCCGCCCCAGGGCCAGGCGGCGCAGGTAGCCGGTGCGGGAGAGCGCGGCGCCGTCGAGCTGCTCCCGGCAAAGGCCGTAGCGCAGCAGGAACAGGCCGGCGTCGCAGACGATGTTGGAGAGGTGCCAGAACAGGGGCCGCGGTTTGCGGCGACCGCCCAGGGCAAGGGCGCGCTGGTCCTTCCACAGCCGCCAGGGGGTCCAGACATCGTAGCCGCGTTCACTGAAGCGGCGCACGATCCCGCCGGAGAGGAAGTCATCGAAGAGGACATAGGGGTAGCCGACGACGCCGAGGGCGCCCCGGGTCGGGGTCGGCGGCTGGGGCGGCGCCGCGCCGTCGAGGACCGCCAGGGCCGCGGTCGGACTCAGCCCCCGGCCCAGCAGGGTCTCGTAGCGCCGCTGGACCTTGAGCGCGCGGCGGTAGGTCAGGTAGAGGCGGCCGTAGGTGAAGTGGCGCAGACGGCGCAACTGGTTGGCCACGCCGTAGAGGGTGGCCAGGCGTCGGGTCAGGTCGACGTCGACGTCGAGGACGATCGGGCGCTCGGGATCCAGCCCCGGGCCGGACTCGCCGCGGCGAACCATGGGTAGCTCACGGATGCCCGTCGGCGGCGGCTCTTCGCGCAGTCTGAGCCGGCGGCTGAAAAAGCGCCGCGCCCGAGCCCGCGGTCCCAACTGCTCGACGGTCTCCAGACCCATCGAGTTGCGCACGATGTCGGGCAGGCCGATGAACTTGGGACAGAAGGTCTCCCGGAAGCCGCGCCCCCGGTACTCGAGGCGGCGGACCTTGACCAGACGGGGCAGATAGAGGGCGTCGCAGCGGCCGAACAGGCTGTGTACGTGGCCGTGAAAGATCTTGATCGGGATGCAGGCGTCGGCGACGGTGTAGGTGGTGCCGGCGTCGACGATGGAGCGGTTGGTCGGCCCGCTGAGCACGTAGTCGAAGCCCAATCCGTGGATGATCTCCCGCACCAGGGGGAAGTGCAGGTAGTAATCCAGCGCTCGGGGTATGCCGATGCGCAGACGTTGTTCGTCGGCCATGAGAGGCTCGCTTCGTGGTAGCGGGGCGGCGGGTTCGGCGTCGACCGCCGAGGCCGGGACGGGGCAGAGACCGGCGGGCTTCCGCAGCGCATGATAGCAACGCCCCGCCGACCGGTCAAGTTGAACCGTCCGCGGCCGGGTCAGCCGAGACGGACTTTGTTATAATGGCAATGGGTAAAAGACAAACCCGGCGGTGAGATGCGCATCCGACCCACCCTACCCCTGATCCTCTGTTGCCTGGCGGTCAACCCGGCGCCGGCCCAATCGGCGGTGACACCCGGCGCCGACGGCTCGACGGCGGGCGACTTCCCCCTGCCCGAGTTCGAACAGCTCACCACTCACGGCGCCTACGACGGCTCACCGGCGCTCAAGACCGGCTTGAGCCTGGTGGCCTTCGTCAGCGAGCGGGCCGGCAACCGCGACATCTGGTACTATGACCTGGACTCCGGCGAACTCGAGCGGCTGACCGAGCACACGGCGGCCGACTACCAGCCGACCTGGGACCCCACCTCGGACACCGTCTTCTTCGTCAGCACCCGCGACGATCCCGACGGCGAGCTCTACTCGGTGGACCCCTCCATCGACTATGTCCGCCGTCTGACCGAGCATCGCGGCCGTGACGAATTTCCCGCCGTCAGCCCCGACGGCAAGTGGGTCGTCTTCTCCCGCACCGAGGAGGAGGGCTTCCGCCCCGACGGAGCGCCGACGGGACCGAACTGGGAGTTTCCCGTCGAGCCGGCAAACCTGTTCCGCATCCCGGTCAACGGGGGGGAGGCCGAGCGGCTGACCTCGTCGGCGGCCACCCAACCCTGCTTCAGCCCCGACGGCGCCTGGCTGGCCTACGTCCTGCCCGGCCGCGAGCGCTCGGCCCTCGTCCTGCGCCGCTTGAGCGACGGCCGGGAGCTCGTCCTGGTCGACGACGGCAGCCTGGTGGCCTATCCGCGCTGGCGCCGCAGCGGCATCGTCTTCACCCGCTTCGCCCTGGACACCAATTCCGACGGCCATATCGACATCCTCGACAACGGCCAGGTCTGCCACCTGCGGGCCGACCAGGTCGCGGGGGTTCTCGAGGGCCGTTTCAGCGCCGCGGCCGCCGCCGACCGCCTGGGTCCGGATCAGACCCCCTACCGCCGAGTGACCACGGCTCGGGAGTGGAGCGGTGTCGCCGATCTCGGCGGTGTCAACATCTTCTACGCCTCCGACGCCTCGGGCAACGGCGACATCTGGCGCACGACGATCGCGCCCCCACCCCTCGAGGGCGCGGCCGTCGATGTCTTCCGCGAGGCGCAGGGGGTCACCGACCCCTCCCGACGCCTGCTGGCCCTGGTGCGCTTCGTCGACACCTTTCACGCCGATCCGCTCTGGGGGCCCGAGGGCCAACTGGCCTACGCCGACGAACTGGAGCGGCGGGGGCTGGAACATCAGGCCGATTTCGAGCGTGAGCAGGTGGCCCGCCGCTGGGGTTCGAGCGACCACGCCCGCGCCGTGGCGGCCTATCACGAGCTGGCGGTGCGCTGGCAAAGGGCCCTGGCCTACGATCGTCTGCCCACCGCCGAGAAGGCCCTTTCCGGGGACGTCGGCACAGCGGAGGAGGCCACCCCCGTCCGCGCCGCCGCCCTGGAGCTGGCCGCGGAACACGAAGCCAAAGAGCCTGCGGTGGCCTGCGCCTGCCTGGTATTGGCCGCCGATACCGACGCCGCCCTCGGCGACAACACCGCCGCCCTGGAGCTCTACGACCGCGCCGCCTACCTGGGCGGCGATTTCGCCCGCCGGGCCGAGGCCCAGACCAAGGCCGCCCGCAGCCTCGAGCGCCTCGGGCGCCGCGAGGAAGCCCGGGAGCGCTATCTCGACGTCCTGCTCAACTACCCGGCCGAGGAGCGCTGGCAGGGCGAGGTCCAGGCCAGCCTGACCGCCCTGGAGACCGGCGGGGTCACCGACGTTGAAAGACTGGTGGCCCTGGAGCGGGTGACCCGGGACTACGCCGATTACCCGGAGCTGGCCGCCTACGCCCAACTGCAGATCGGCCGCGAGCTGGAGCACCTGGGCCAGTACGAGGAAGCCGCCGACGCCTATCAGAAGGTCGTCGACGACTTCCCACGCGTGCGCTTCCTCGGCGCCCGGGCCCTGATCGAGCAGGCCGCCGTGCGTCGTCGCCAGGGCAAACCCGAGGAGGGCGCCCGGGCCCTGCGCACCGTCGTCGAGGATTACGACGACCTCGGCCGGGGCGAGCTGGCCGCCGAGGCCGAGGCGACCCTGCGCCGCCTGCTCCTCGACGAGGCCGCCGCCTTCCGCGCCCACGACGATCCCCAACGCGCCGAGGCCCTGCTGCGTCAGGCGCTGGATTTCGAGTACGACTTCCCCGCCGCCCACCGGGCGCTGATCAAGCTGCTCTGTGAGGACCTGGGCCAGCGCGACGCCCTGGTCGAGGAGTACGAGGCCGTCCTGCAGCAAGAGCCGGACAGTGCCATCGCCCAATACGGCCTGGGTCTGACGCTGACCTACCCCCCCAACGGCGACGCCGGGACGAACTACGCCCTCGAACCCGCCCAGGCTGAGCTGCGGCGGGCCGTCGAGTTGCGCTATTTCTTCCCCGCCGCCTGGTACGCCCGCGGCTGGGCGGCCTCGGCCCGGGCCGAGCGCTCCTACCGCAACGGCGAACCAGACCGCGCCGTCGGCGACCAACTCGAAGCGGCCCTCGAATACTACCGCCTGGCCCTGGCCCAGGTCGACCCGACCGACGACCCCTACCTGCAGGCCGACATTCTGTTGGCCCTGGGCAACGCCAACTACCAGCTCGGCAACCCGGCGACGGCCTACCGTTTCTACCTGGAGCGCCTGGCGGCGGCGCCGCAGAACCACGAACCCGCCGTCGAGGCCCACTTCCACTTCAACCTGGCCCGCTGCGCCCGTTACGTCGAGGACTACCCGACGGCGCTGGAGCAGTACGACGTCGCCGCCCGGATCTATGAGGAAATCGGCAACGAAACCCGGCGGCTGATGTGCCTCGACGGCCAGGCCCTGGTCTACTTCGAGATGGAGAGTTGGCACGAGGCGCTCAACCGCTTCGTCGCGGTCAAGAACCTCTACGAGGAGCTGGCCGAGAACGCCGAGCGCGACGCCGTCGAGGCGCCGACGACGGCGCAGCGGCGCACGGCGGCCCGGCGGGCCCTGGTCGCCCGGGCCAAGGTCTCCTACCCCCTGCGCAATATCGGCATCTGCTACTACTTCCTCGAGGACTTCCAGCTCTCCCTGGCCTACCTGGGCCGGGCCCTGGAGGTCTTGACGCTGACGGGGCGCGAGTCCGAGGCCGCCGGCGGTGGCCTGCTGGACATCAACATCAGCGCCGGCCTGGCCGGTGACGCCGCCTCGGCCACCGAGGGCTTCGATCTTATCGGCGAGCAACAGTTGATCTACACCTTCGCCGCCAACTGCCACCGCCGGATGGGCGACTTCCGCTCGGCCATCCTGGCCTACCGCCGACGGCTGGAACTGTTCGAAGAGACCTCGGACTCGACGGACGCCCGGGCCGCCGCCGCCGAGCGCGGCAAGCTCTACAACCAGCTCGGTTTGCTGTCTTACCAGGTCGACGATCTGCGCGCCGCCGCCCGCTACTACCTCCTCTCCCGGGAGGCCTGCCGCGAGGCCGAGGTTCCGCGGGGCGAGACGCTGGCCCTGGTCAACCTCAGCGAGGTGGCGCTCAACATCGCCGACCGCCTGCGCCTGGCCCGCCTGTCCACCCAGGCCGCCTTCCCCGCCGTCGACGAACCCGAGGATCACGATGAAAGCTCCGACCTGCAGGCCGCCGCCCGGGAGCTGCGCGACGACCTCTACACCCTGGAGGACCGGGTGCGGGAGCTGGACGACCCCCGGCTCTACGCCCGCTACCTCAACGCCCGCGGCGTGCTGGAGCTCTACCTGGCGCCGGGGGAGGACGACGGTGAGGAGCGCCTGCTGGCCGCCGAGGACGCCTTCTTCCGCGCCCAGAGCCTTTACGAGGGCCTGAGCGATCCGGCCGGGCTGATCGGCTGCGAGCACAACCGGGGCGCAGCCCTGGCCGCCCTGGGGCGCTCCGAAGCCGCCGACGTTCTCCAGCGGGCCTACGACCGCGCCCGGCTGTTCGACTTCGACCGCCTGAGCTGGCGCATCGGCTACAGCCTGGCCGTCACGGCCCACGAGGCCGGCGAGACCGTCCGGGCGCGCATCTACCTGGAACGCGCGCTGGCCGACCTGGAACGCGAGCTGACCCAGCGCACCCAGCCGATCCTGCTCAGCGTCTACCAGGCCGAGGTCCGCGCCCTCTACGAGCTGGCCGTCGAGGTCGCCGCCGCCGAAGACGATCACCGCGCCGCCCTCGAATTGGCCGATCGCAGCCGCGCCGCCTATCTGGCCTCCCTCTTCGGCGAGCGCGAGCTGGAGCTCTACCGGGAGCGCGACCGCAACTTCTACAATAACGAGCGCCAGTACCAGCGGGACATCTCCAACCTGCTGCAGCGCATCGCCCGGCTGAGTCTCGACCCCAGCCCCGAGGCCCAGGACGAACTCGAGGGGGTCCGAGCTGAACTGCAACGCCAACGCCGGTCCTACCAGGAGTCCGTCGCCGCCCAGCTCGAGGCCAACGAGATCGTGGTGGCCTTCGCCGGCGCGACGACCGTCGGGCTGGAGCGGGTCCAGAGTCTGCTGGGTGACGAGGCCGCCCTGCTGGTTTACTACTTCGCCGGCGACGCCCTGTGGACCGGTGTACTCGATGCCGGCGGTATCCACGGTGCCCGCATCGAGCTGGGACGCGATGAGGTCCGCCGGCTAAACACCGCCGCCCTGGGCGGTGATTCCGCCGCCCTCGAACGCTTGGCCGACGCCTTGCTGGAACCCCACGCCGGGCGTCTCGAAAACGTCGAAACCCTCTATCTGGTCCCCGACGGCGAGCTCTGGCGCACCCCCTGGGGCGCCCTGCCCCTGGACGGGGAAATCCTGCTGCAACGGCACGAGCTGGCCCTGACCTCCTCGCCCAGTGAGCTGGCCTACGCTCACAGTGTGCGCAACATCAGCCGGGGCGAACCCCTGTTCATTGTCGGCTCGACGACGGCAGAGGGGGAGCGGCTGCTGGTCGATTCCCGTCTGGCCGAACTCGGCGGCGACCTGCTAACCGGCAAGCTCAGCACGGTCAAGCTCAACGAAACCGCCCTGGCCCGCCGGCTGATCGAATTCGACGCCCCCCTGGAGCATTCCGGCTCCGATCCGCTCTACTACGGCCTGCGCCTGGGCCCGGACGAAGCCGACGCCGGCATCTTCCCGCCCCTGGAGGACACCGGCGGCGAGGACCGCCTGCCCGAACCCGCCGAGCTGCAGCGCAGCGTGCTCAACTTAAAGGACCTGCTGGCCCTCAAGCTGGACGCCAACCTGTTGCTGCTCAACGACTACGGCGTACGCTTCGAGCTGGGCGGCGACCTGGACCGCGGTCTGAGCGTCCTGGGGCGCTGCGTCTCCTACAGCGGCTCGCCCAGCGTGGTCTACCTGCCCGCCGGTCTCGACCTGGCCGTCCGCGAGGCCTACCTGGCGACCTTCCACGGCCGGCGGACCGAGCACTCTCCGGCGGCGGCCGCCCGCCGGGCCGCCCTCGAGCTGCGCGACGCCGGCGCTCCCGTCAGCGACTGGGCCCGACCCTTCGTCCTCGGGTTCGCCGGGTTCGACGAGGAAGAGGAGCTGGCCTACGCCGAAGAGGCCTTCGTGCTGACCTTCAAGTCGGCTCAGGGTTTCTTCACCCAGGCCGAGGAACGCGGCGACGACGAGCTGTACCTCACCGCCGCCGTCCAGTTCGTCAAGGCCGCCCAGATGGCCGATCGTCTGGGTAAAACCGACGAGAGGCTGACCCTGCTCAACGCCGCCGTCGAGTCCTATTTCCGCGCCGGACGCCTCGACACCGCCGTCGAGAAGCAGGAGGAGATCCTGGCCGAGGTCGCCGAGCGGCCCGACAAGCGCCTGCAGGCCCTAATCCGCCTCAGCGGCCTGCACCACCACCGGGGAGAGCTTGAGACCGCTCTGGATTACAACGAGCAGGCCCTGGAGCTGCTGGGCGGCTTCGGCGCCGAGTCCAACCCCCAACTCGTCGACCTCTACATCAACCTCTACACCGAGCGCGCCCTGCTGCGCAAGCGGCTCTACCGCTACGACGAGGCTCTGGAGGACTACGAGCGGGCCGCCGGACTGGCCGCCGGCGACGAGCGCCCGGAGCGCTGGGCCGGGCTACAGTTGGAAATCGGCAACCTCTACCTGACAGCCCGCGAAGAGCCGCAGACCGCGGCTTACCATGCCGCCGAGGCTCGCAGAGTCTATGACGAGCGCGGTGATCGGCTCGGCGAGGCCGAGGCCCTGGCCCTCGACGGCCTGGCCGCCACCGAGCTGCGCGATTTCGAGCAGGCCCGTGAGCTCCACCGCCACGGCGAGGTGCTGACCTACATGGGAGCACCCTCGGAGCGCGGCCGCTCGGCCCGCCTGGCCAACCGCTTCGGCCTGGCCAAGGCCCGCTGGCACTCCCAGGACTACGCCGGCGCCCTGACGGTCTGCGAGGCCGCCCTGGACGAACTGCGCGAGGAGGAGCAGCTGCTGCGCTCGCGCTTCCTCGGCGTGGCGGCGCTTTCCCATCTGGGGCTGCTGCACGAGGAGCTGGCCGCCGAGCTGGCCGCCGAATCCCTCGCCGAGGCCCTGCGGGCCGGCAAGCTCGATCCCGCGGCTCCGGCCGAAGCCGAAGCCGCCGCCACCGGGCGCGTCGCCCCGGACATCGCCACGGCCTACGCCAACCTGGCCCTGGTCCGCCAGGTCACCGGCGATTTCGCCGCCGCCCGGGAGCTGATGGAGCGCGCCCTGGCCGTCGACACCGCCATCGATTACCGGGCCGCCGTCGAGGGCGATCTGCGCCGACTGGCCATCCTGGCCGAGCTGGAGGAGAACCTCGAACTGGCCATCGAATACCACGAACGCTACCTGGCGGACGCCGCACCCGACAACCCGCGCACGGTGATGGGCCGCTACGATCTGGCGCGACTCTACCCGATCTTCGATCCCGCCGAGGCCGAACGCAATCTGACGTCCGCGCTGGAGGGCGCCCGCCGGCTGGAACGCGTCGATCTCTACTGGCGCGCCCTGCATCAGCGGGCGCTGCGCCGCGAGGGCGAATCCTACGACGCCGCCGTCGCCGACCTCGAGGCGGCCATCGAGCTGGTCAACCTGACCTGGCCCGAGGTTCGCTTGACCAATCTTCGCGACGGCCTGCTCATCGACCCCCACCAGTTGTTCTCCGATACCATCACCCTGACCGCCCAGTTCGGCGATGTCGAGCGCTCCCTGGCCCAAAGCGAAACCTACCGCGTCGTCCTGGGCGAAAAGCAGCTCACCCGGGCCGACCTGGCCCGTATCAACCCCGAACTCCAGCGCAACCTCGATGAAGTGCGCCGCTTGTCCGGCGAGCTGGCCCGGGCGATCATGCGTCAAGACGCCGCCGTCGGCGAGTTGTCAACGCGCCACCGGGAGCTGATCGACCGGATCAGCCGACGCTGGCCCGACTTCGCCGGTCTGCTGGGGCGCACGCGCAGCCCGGCCGAGGTCCAACAACTGCTTAGACCCGAGCAGGCGGCCGTAGTCTACTTCCTCACCGAGCAACACTTCTTCCACTGGCTGATCACCGCCGACGGCGTCGAAATCCAGAAACGCCAGGCCTACGCCGTGCTGGACAACGGCCGGGCCTTCATCGAGCTGCTGGAGAACCGCGGCGAACTCGACGAGTTGCGCAGCCTGGGGGGCGCGGTTTACCGGGAGACCCTGCGCTCCTGGGAGCGCGAACTGTTCCTCGAGACAATCGACGAGGTGTTGATAATCCCCGACGGACTCCTGACCCAGCTGCCTTTCGGCTGTCTACCCTTCGAGGAAGAGTACGTCATCGACGGCGCCCTGCTGGAATACGCCCCCAGCCTGACCGCCTACTTCCAGCCCGCCGTGGAGGACTACGGCGAACTGCCCCTGCTGAGCATCGCCGACCCGGAAACCGCCCAACCGCGGCTAGAGTTCGCCGTCAAGGAAGCCGAGAGCATCCAGCGCCGCTACCCGGGTTCACCCGAGCCCTTCCTCGACGAAGAGGCCCGGGAGACCGTCTTCCACGAGCTGGCCCCCGACGCCCGCCGGCTCCACCTGGCCACCCACTCGGCCCTGATCCCCGGCGACCCGCTGCACTCGGCCCTGCTGTTCACCGGCTCGCTGCAAAACACAGAGGGCGTCGATCCCACCGACGACGGCCGCCTGACCGTCGCCGAGGTTATCGGGATGGACCTCCGGGCCGAAGTGGCCGCCCTGTCGGCCTGCAGTACCGCCGTCGGCGGTCAATCCGTCGGCCGGGAGCTGCTCTCACTGGCCCGGGCCTTTCTGTTCGCCGGGACGGGCAGCGTACTGGCGACCTTCAATCGCACCAGCGACATCACCACGGCGGTGCTGGTACGCAACTTCTTCGTCAACCTGTCCGACGGTCTGGACCCCGCCGCCGCCCTGCACCTGGCCCAGCTCCAGACCCGGGGCCAGTTCGAGCACCCCAGCTACTGGGGCGCCGTGGGACTGTTCAGCCGCCAGGGCGTCCACGGCGGCGACACTCCACAGCTCGGTGAGGAGGAGTAATCCGTCTCACCCGCCCGTCACGCCGTTGATCGTCACGTCGAGAGGAGTATCGATGAAACACCCGTCCGCGATCATCATGCTCCTGGCCCTAGTCCTCGTCGTCGGCGTCGAGGCTCGACCGGAGTACGCCCGGAACGAGGCGCTGGATTGCGTGGCCTGCCACGACAACCCCGCCGGCGGCGGACCGCTCAACCCCCGCGGAGTCCACTATCTAGCCAACGATTACAGCCTGAGCGGTTTCGCGGGCGGCGAGCCCCAACAACCGCCCGTCACCGCCTCGCCGCTGTGGCTGATCAAGAGCATCCTGACGATCCTGACCCTGCTGGCCGCCCTGGCCGCCGTCATCGTCATCTACTCCTCCCGCCCGGCCGCCCGCCAGGATCCCTCGCGGGGTAAAAAGCTGCGCCGGGGTCACCGGGTCTACGGCTGGATCACCCTGGGCCTCTACCTGGCCCTGACCATCATCTGCCTGTTCGCCCACGGGGTGCGCGGCAACACCACCCGGGTGCTGTTGCACTCCATCATCGGTTTCGTCGGCCTGCCCCTCTTCGCCGCCAAGGTCTGGATCGTACGCAAGCGCTGGAAGCTCTGGCGGGTCTGTCACTATCTCGGCGGCGCCCTGCTGGCTGTCAACCTGGCGATGTTCACCCTCAGCGCCTGGTGGTACCTCATCGGCCGCTTCGTCTGAGTCCCGAGCACCCGCCGACGGTCTGCAGCGTAACCGACTTACTTGCCCATCCATCGCGTCGGCGTGTTACCATGGTTACCTGAACCGCAAGCCACCGCGGTCCGGCTCACCGGCACCGCCGCCCCCGTCCCGAGGAGAATCGATGAAACAAACGCCGCTCCTGCTGCTCTGCCTGTTCGTCGTCAGCGCCCTGGCCCAGGGCGCCCTGGCTCCGGATCCCGGCGATCCCAGCCACCCCGACACCCACGAGGAGCAGTTGCTGGCCACCCTGGCCCAGCATCTCGACCTGAACCCCGCCGAGTGCGAGCTGGTCTTCGCCGTCGAACGCACCTCGGTGATGACCGTCATGCAGGGCTACGCCGTGACCCTGCACTATCCGGCGGAACGTTTGACCGTCGCCGGCCTGGTCGAGGACGACCTGACCACGGTCGAAGAGGTCTCCTACCGCTACAAGTATCCGACGGCCGCGGCTCCGCTGGCCGCCCTGGCCGCCGACGGTTCCGGACCTTTCGCCGCCGAGCTGGGCGAGGGTCGTCCCGCCCTGCTGATCGGCGCCGAGAGCAACGGCTCCCAATGGACCGCCGTCGTGTTGATCGGCTGGGACGCCCAGAACAACCGCTGGGACAAGCAGATCATCGAGGGCCTCAAGCTCGAAGGCGGCTCCTCCCTGGGCAGCTTCACCGACTAGCAAAGCCCACCTGATCGCACGTCCGCTCCCCTTTTCACCTCCAACCGGGAGGAACGATGAAGCGCGTACTGCTGCTGTTGCTCTGCCTCGTCACCGTCGCGGCCGCCCAGCCGGAAGCCGGGACGCAGACCGAAGCGATGAGCGAATCCACCGAGGTCGGTTACGCCTTCGCCGAGGGCGCCGCCGAGGGTATGGGTCGTGTCGGGGATTTCGGCTCCGGCGTGTTGGCCTGGGTGACGCTGGCCCTGGCCCTGGCCCTGCTGGTCATCTCGGTCATCGCCATGATCAAGCTACGCCACGGAATGTACTACTTCTTCTCCTTCGCCGGCCTGGCCGGGTTCGCCAACCACCTGCTGAACCTGCTGGGCGTCGGCGGCTACATTCTCGGGACGGTGCTGGAATGGCTGATCTATCTGCCCCTGGCCATCGGACTGCTGCTGGCCCTGCGCGACCGCATGCTGAAACACTTCCTGCGCGACCGCTAGGAATATCCACCTTTGGCTTACTGCTGCTGACCGTAATGCTGTTTCCCTCGACGACGACCGCCCTCAGCGCGCCACATTACTCCTGGACGGGTCCCTGGGAGGCCATCTGGACCGTCGACGGGTCGGCCTACAGCGCCGTAGCGACCAGCCCCGGCGCGGCGGTTGTCATCCGCTCCACCGCAGGCGAGCCGCTGGCTGAACTGCCCGGCGACACCCTGCTGCTCGGTGACATCGAAGGCCGCTTGTACGTCGCCAACCTCGGCCGCCGCTACATCGTCGACGGCGACGGCCGGGAACGCGAAAGCCTGTTCCTCGCCCTCACCGCCGGTACGCCGACGGCCTACAGCCTCGGGATCCAGGACCCCCTATCCATCATCGGTCTGGACACCGTTCCCGGCCAAACGGCCCTCTCGCCCGACGGACGACTGCTGGCCCTGGCCCACTCCTCCCTCGATGAACCCAGCGCCGAGGTGATCGTCTACGAGACGGCCACCGGGGCCGAACTGGACCGCCGCACCTTGACCGCCGACACGACCGAGCAGCGGGCGGCCGTCGAGTGTCTGGCCTTCGACGCCGCCGGCGACACCCTTTTCCTCAACCTCCACCCCCACTCACCGGCCTCCGACGAATTCCTCGATCCCCAGCCGCTGCTGGCCTGGGACCGGATCGATAACGCCGTCGAGGAGCTGACCGAACCCCTCGGTTGGGTACTGCCCGTGGCCGGACGCGACGGCGGCGCGGCGATCCTGCTGCAGGAATACACCGCCGACAACGGCCGGCCGTCATCCCACCGTTGGCTGGAGTTGGAACCCGAGAGCGGAGACCTTCGAGCCGCCTTCCGCCCCCGGGTCAACCAGGGTCTGGGCGATCCCAACGGTCCCGCCCGGCTGCTGGACGGCGATGACTCGACCAGTTGGTCATTCGCCGCCGACACCGTCGTCGACCTCGAACTGGGCCGGGAACTCTACGTCCTCACCGTCGCCGTCTTTGCTGAAGACGGCCCCGCCGCCGGCTGGGGTCTGCGCATCGGTGACGAAACCCGCCTGCGCCGCCCCGACGATCCCGAATTCCTGACCTACGACGGCTTGACCGACGAGGTCCGCTTGATCTTCCCCGCCGGCAGCGGCGGCGCCGAGATCGAGCTGCGACCGGCCCTGCTGCCCCGCCCCTGAACAACGCCCGCCGCCGCCCGGAGACCAGCCCCGACGTCGCGACCGGTTCGAACACCAGCGACGCCCGGAACTGGCACGGTTTTTGCATCTCGGCGACCGTTGGCGCGGTCTCAACGGTTCGCCTTCGCAAAAACCGTGCCAGTTCCGGGCTGCTTTCTCCCACGGCGCCGTCGTTGGGCGACGGGTCTCCGGGCGGCGCTTAGGCGTTACTTGTCGGTGAACGTGCGCACCGGCTCTAGTCCCGGCTGAAGGACGCTTTGCCATCAGCGATCGGTCCGTCCTCGAGGGATATATGCTGAGCGCCGGGATGATCGGCGCCGGGTGCGCCGTCGAACAAAAGCCAACCCCCGAGGGTTGGTTTTTTACTTCATCGCATCAGGTGATGGAAAACGCTGGACTGTGGGCGTCTAATTCTCGGGCGGGCCTTCCGCCGTTTCGGTGTTTTCCGGTTCGGTGACTTCGCCTTCAGCTTCGCCGGCGGTGAAGGCCTCCTCGGTCTGCGGGCCTTCGAAATCGCGCAATTGAGGGATACGCCAATTCTCCGGGTAGTGCCCCAGGCCGCGCAGGATCTCGCCGACGCTGCAAACCAGACTGCCGTTGACGGCGGCGTAGGCGCGGTAGGCCGGGTTGGCGATGCCGTCGCCGCCGTAGCTCTTGACGGTGACGGTGTGCGCCTCACTGACCCGCAGGCGCGAGTGGATCTGGCGCTTGATGTCGTGCATCCCGACCCCGCCGCCGCACTGACGGCTGAAGAGGTATAGATTGAAGCGCTCCCCGACCATCCGGGCCACTTCGCGGGTCAACAGCAGATGGCTGGCGCTCCAGTAGGCGGCGCTGCCTTCGGCGTCGGCGACGGCGGATTCGACATCGGGACATACGTGAGAGTAGTTGATGAACCAGGCGACGGTTTCCAGCTCGGCCTCGATAACCTCGTCGATGATCCGCCGGCGCAGCTCAGTGGCGCCCGCCGGATCCAGCTCCCGCAACAGCGCCAGGTAGTAGGTGGCGTAGTAGAGGTCGAAACAGGCCAGGGAGCGGTTGTCGGTCTGACTGGAGGCCAGGCGCTCCCGTCGTCGTTGCTCGCGCTCCCAGGCCGCCTTGCGCTCCTCGTATTCCAGCAGCTCCTCGGTTGTCAGCCCGACCAACTCTTCCGGGGTCAGCTCGGTGAACTCGTCCTCGGGGGCGCTCTCGATGTCCAGGTTGGCCGTGTCGCCGGGACGGGTGGTCCGTCGCAGGTCGGGCACCGCGGTCAGGGAGTCGAAATGGAAGTCGTCACGGGGATGGGGCTGGTCGGGCTCCTCGGGCAACTCGTAAGGTTGATGCCGCTGCAGGGCCCGGCGGTTGATGATCATCTCATCGACGGCACGGTAGACCTCGTCGGCGATCGCTCCGGGGTTGCCGGTGTAGCGCAGGCAGACCTCCTTGAGCAACTCCCAGGCCCGGTTGTGGTAGCCGTCTAGATGTTCGGCCGTCGCCCGGCGGATCAGCCAGCGATCCCGCTCCAAACCGGCGGTGCCCTCGGCGCGGGCGGCGTAGAAGTCGGCGGCCTCGGCGTAGCGGCCCTCGACGAGGTATTGGTCGCCCCGATTCGCGACGGGGTAATCAGGTAGCCCCACCGGCGCCGGCGTGGTTTCCGTGTCAACGGCTTCGGCTTGTGCATCCTGGGCCCACAGCAAACCGGCGCCCCCGAGCAGGACGACGGCAAGCACCAGGCTGACGAGGGCTCGAGACATTGCCGATGCGGCTCTCCGCGGATTCAAATCAGAGGTCGTCCGGCCTTGACACGGCCGATCAAGCGGTGCAGTCCGGCCATTATACCCCAACCCCGCGGGCGGGATAAAGACACCCCGGAGTTATCCTCCGGGGCGGGGCGGCAACAGAGCCTTACTTGCCCAAACTTCCGCCCAGCAGTACGCCGAACAACACGGCGAAGGGCAGAGCCAGCACCGCGTAGAACAGACCGGGTTCTTCGCTGATCAGACTCAGGCTCAACCCCGCCATCCAGACCAGCATCGAAACGATCAGCAGCAGGGCCGGGGGTTTAGTGGTGGAAGCCATCGCCTTAACCGGGTGGTCAACCCAGGTGCCGCCCGAGCCAGTCCCCCGCCACCACGTTCAGCAGGACGCAACAGGGGCTGACGAAGACGCCCAAGCTGAGGAAGGGTTTCCCGTTGAGGACCGGAAAGCCGCTGCCGCTGAACCAGATCAACAACACGATCAGGTACGGCAATAACGCCCGGCCTTGTTGACGACCATCGTAACACCATAACTAGCTGCGGCGGCCGGGAGAGCGGGCTTTTCTGCGGGCACCACCGCCGCCGCCCCGTCCGGAACCGGCACGGTTTTTGCATCTCGGCGACCGTTGGAGCGGCGGCAACGGTCCGCCTCCGCAAAAACCGTGCC
>WJLX01000085.1 GCA_014728225.1 Candidatus Coatesbacteria bacterium
CCTCTTCGGTCGTCTCGGCGTCGGTGACTTGAGCGGCCGGCGATGCCGAGGAGTAGATGAAGGCCAGCCCCAGGCTCAGCAGCATGAAGCCGATGGCCATCCAGCGGGTCAGCTTGGCCAGGAAGCTGGCCGCGCCGCGCTTGCCGAGGACGGTCTGGGCCCCGGCGCCGCCGAAGGCGCCGGAAAGACCGCCGCCCTTGCCGGCCTGGAGCAGCACGGTGATGCACAGGCCGACGCACAGCAGGACGTGGACTACGATCAGAGCGGTAACCAAGGGATCGAACCTCCAGGGTGACGAAAGGGTTTGAGCGGAGGCAGTGTAGCAGAACGTGCGTCCAGCGTCAAGGTCCGGCCAGGGCGTTGAGGCGTCGTCGCCGGGTGTAGAAGTCGGCCAGGGCCCGCTCATATTTTGTCAATGGCTCGGGCAATGGCTCGGGCAATGGCTCGGGCAATGGCTCGGGCAATGGCTCGGGCAATGGCTCGGGACCGGGGTAGCGCCAGAGGGCCGGCAGGCGGGCGTGATCCGACGGTGGCCGCTCGCCCGGGGCGGGGCGCAGCTCGAGCAGGCCGTAGGGCTGGAAACCCCCGCGGCTGCCGTCGGCGGTCAGGTAATCCTCCCAGTAGCGCCCGCCGACGGCCAGGGCCAGGGGACGGTCGTTGCCCTCGGCCGCGGCCGACAGCAGCTCCCGGGCGACGACGGCCTGGGCCTGGTAGGGCGGCAACCGCGCGGCGACGGCCTGATGCAGCCCGGCCTGCCATTGGGGCGGCGGCAGGCGCAGCCCGCTACGGTCGTACAGTTCGCGTTGGTACCAGGGCGCGGTTATCAGATGGACCGAGCTCGCCGCGATATCGGGACGCCGGTCGCGCACCCGGCGCTTGACCAGGACGTCGAAGTACAGCCCGTCCGAGGGCAGGACGGCGACGGCCAGCAAGGCGTCGTGGGGGGCGTTGGCCAGCAGGTCGGCTCCGGCGGCCTCGCTGAGCTCGTTCTCGTTGAGCACCGCCCGCGGCGCCGAGGAGAAAGCCGTGCCGACGACGGCCGCCGCCAGCAGCAGCCTCGCCGCCCAGCGTCCCGCCGCCGAACCGCTGCGCTTGCGCAACCAGTCCAAGCCCAACGCCAGTCCAAGCACCGCCGTCAGGGCGCCGGTGATCAGGAAGGTCTCGTCGGAGCCGCGCAGCTCGGTCGCGGGCTGGTTGTGGGTCAGCAACAGACCGAGGGCGGGCAGGACCATCAACAGCAGCAGGGCCACCGGCACGCCGCGCCGCTTGCGCAACACGGCCAGACCCGCCAGCCCCGGGAGCAACAGCCCCGGGGCCAGGTCCCGCCACCAGCTTTCGCCGATCCAGCCCAACTGACCGGCCAGAACGGCGCCCTCGCGCGCCAGCCCCCGTGAGGCGTAGGCGCTCTGGGTCAAGCCGCGCCAGAAGCCCGCGAGGTGGTCGGCGCCGGCCCAGTTGACCGGCGGTCCCGTCGCCGCCCGCAGGGGCAGGTAGAGGTAGCTCGACCAGCCGAGCAGGACGGCGGCGACGACCAGGCCCCAACCGCCCGCTCTCAAGCCCTTGAGCCCCGGGAAAGCGATGAGCGCGAGAGCCGGCAGGTAGGTCGGGGCGGCGTTGTGACTGGTCAGCAACAGTCCGACGATCAGCCCCAGGGTGACGGCGGTCCGGCCGTCGGGCCGCTCCCCGCCGGCGCCGTTGCGCAGGCGCAGGGCGAACAGCAGCGCCGCCGCGGTCAGCGCCAGATGCAGGGTGTAGACCTCGGTCTGACCTGCCTGAGTCCAGTGGGTCGCCGACAGGCCGAACAGCAGCCCCCCGCCGGCGGCGAGGATCGTCTCGACCCCCAGCTCCCCCAGGACCAGCACGAGAAAGAAGACGGTCAGCGCGCCGAAGAAAGCGCTGAGCAGGTTGACGGCGAAGACGGCGTCGCCGGCCCCCAGGGCGCAGGCCAGCCGGCCCGTCAGTGAATGCAGCGGGTAGCCCGGGGAGTGGGCACAGCCCAGGTGGCGGGCGGCGACGGCCAGCTCGGCGTTGGATTCCAGCAGCACCGTCCCCGGCGCCGCCGTCAGCGCGTAGACGACGAGGACGATCAGAGCGGCCGACAGCGCCGCGAGGCGTAAACCCCCCCGGCCTTCGGACAGCGCTGGTTCTGGGTTGGTCATGGCTCGGTCCCGTCGTCCGGAGCTCGGAAGCCCTCCAGCGGCGCAGCGACCGGAGTCCCCGCGGTAGCGGGGCCGGCACGGTTGCTTAGCGAAGCCTTGTTGAAGACGCCTTACAATGGAACCGTACAATGGAACCGTGTCGGCTCCGCTGTCGCTGCCGGGGTCACGGCGGCGAGTTCGTGAAGCGCTTCCCGGAAGAAGCCGATCCGGAGCGGCCGCCTCCGAACCGCGCCGTTGCAACAACCACCCGAAAAACGACTGGATGAAGATTGGCCGACAGGCGGGGGAAACCCCCGCCTGTTTTTTTACATCCTGGATCGGCCGACAAGCTAGTAGGTCGTGTCGACGACCTGGGTCTGGGCCAAACGGTCGCCGATGCGCAGGCCCTTGGAGTCGGCCAGCACCAGCAGGATCTCGATGAGCAGCGGGGCGACGGTGGCCACGGTCAGGTTGCGCAGGATCAGTTTGCCGCCGGAGCCGGGTTGCTTGGAGACGCGGTCGACGACCCGCAGCCCGGCCAGGCGCTTGCCCAGGGAGCGCTTGCCGAACAGCACGTCGCGCAGCAACAGGTAGAGGAAGATCACGCCGATGGAGATGAAGATGAAAGTCCGGGAGAGGTTGGAGAGGAAACCGGCCCCCTCCAGGATCCCCATGGTGTCGTTGGGGTTGAAGACCTTGAAGAACAGCACGTCCTTGAAGACGGAATCGAGCAGGTAGAAGATGATCCCCAGCACGGCGATGAACAGGAAACAGATGACGAAGTCCCAGACCAGGCCGCCGAGGCGCTTGGCGGCGTTGGCCTTCATCAGCGGCAGCTCGCTGGGATCGACGTAGGTCTCTTCGCGGACGGGGGGCTCGGTTCCCTTCTCGGTGCCGGAGACGAAGTCCCCGATGGTGCCCAGAGCGCCGCCCTCGGCGGGACGATCGCTGAAGGCCCGGCGGACGATGTCGGCGTCGGTGACCACGGGGCGTTCGTCCGTATCCTCGCCGAAGGAGGACCAGTCGCTGTCGAGGACGGGGCCGACGCCCTCCTCGTCGGTCTCGGCGCCAGGTTCGCCGGCGGCGGCGGGCTCGGATTCCGCTGTTTCCGTCGTTTCCGGCGCCGCTGTCGATTCCGTCGCTTCGGAGGTTTCCGCCATCGGCGCCGTTTCGGGCGCGGTGTCCTCAGCGACGGTCTGCGCCGGGGTTTGCTCCTCGGCGGTCTCGTCGACCTCGGCGGCGCCACCCCCGACGGTACCGGCCTGTTCGGCTTTCTCGAAGGCCTGGCGGAACTGGACGATCTTCTCCAGCTCGAACCATTTCTGGTGGCGTTCGATCCAGACGAAATCCTGACGGTTCAGCCGGCCCTCGTTGATGAAGGTGATGATCTGCGTCGCCGGGTAGGGCCCATACTGGTCTCCGGCGATGGAGAGCATCAGGCCCTTGGGCGCGGCCTGTTCCTCGGAGGTGTCGATCCCCCGCTCGGCGAAGATGCGCTTGAACTGGGCGACGTTGCGGGCCATGACCCACTCGTTGCGGGCCTGGATCCAGACCTGATCGTCGGGACCCATCCGGCCGTCCTCGACCCAGCTCTTGATCTCCTCGACGGGCAGGGGGCCGATCTGCTCCCCGTTGACGTAGATGTAGGTCTCGGCCATAAACCACCAATTCAGTTTTGAGGTTCGTCCGAGTAGCTGTGGCGGGGGGCCTGAATCCCCTCGCGCCGCATGTCGACGGTCGGCAGTGCTCGTTCGCCGTCGCGGTGTCGTGGCGCCGGCTGAGGAACGCTGGACCACTGCGCCGGAGCCGCCGTTGGTAGCCTACCGCAGCGTTATTCGGCCGTATCCGGTCCTATTCGGCCGCCGCTACCGACGGTAGCTTCGCTACGAGTATAATATAGCATCGGCGCAGACAGGATACAAGGCCTATCTTGCTGTAGGAACGGGGTTTGGCTGCGCATCCTTCATGCATTTCGTCGGGCGTCGCCTGGTGCATTCCGCCCCGCGTTCCGCCGCAGCGGGTGGATTCAACCGTCGGCTCGCGCGCCGTCGCCCGGCTCGCGGTGGGGCTCGAAGCCGACCATCACCCGGCCGACGCCCTCGATCTCCGCCAGGCGGAGCTGAACCTCCGCGGCGATGTGGTGGGCCCGCTCCAGGGGCAGCCCGGCGTCGAGTTCGACGCTCAGATCGACGGCCACCCCGGTGGCCCGGCGATGCAGGCGCAGATCGCGCAGCTCGCGGACGCCGTCGACGGCCCGACCTGCCGCGGTGATCGCCCGACGCAGCCGGGTGTTGGCGGCGGCGTCGAGACGCTGCGGCTCCCGGCAGGGCTCGACGTGGATCATCAGCTTGCCGACCCGCTGCAGCTTGCGCCGCAGTTGGGCGTCGATGAATTCGGTGATCCGGTGGGCCTGGAAAACATCCATCTCCGGATCGACGGCCACGGTCAACTCGACTGCCAGGCTGGGTCCCATCCGGCGGGCCTCGAGGCTCACGACGCGCTCCACTCCGGCCACTCCGGCGACGATCCCGCCGAGCTTGCGCCGCAGCTCCTCCTCGACCCCGGTGTCGATCAGCTCACGGGCGGCGTCCAGCAGGATCCGCATCCCGACGACGAGGATCATCAGCGCCACCAGCAGGGAGCCCAACGGATCGAGGAAGTCCCACTCGGGCAGCAGGATGGCGCCGCCGACGGCGGCCAGGGCCACCAGGCTGGAGAGGGCGTCGGAGCGATGGTGCCAGGCGTTGGCGATCAGGGCCCGGGAGTTGGTCCGACGGCCGACGGCGCGGGTCCAGCGGAACAGGGCCTCCTTGGCCGCCAGGGAGAAGAGGGCCGCGCCGGCGGCCCACCACGAGGGGTCGACGGCCTCGGGATGCCGGATACCCCGCAGACCGCTCCAGCCCAGGGCGACGGCGGCGCCGATGAGGATCAGTCCCAGGACGAAGGCGGTCAGTGTCTCGATCCGCCCATGGCCCCAGGGATGCTCGTCGTCGGCCGGACGGGCGGCGAAACGCACCCCCAGCAGGACGACGGCGTCGGAGACCACGTCGGAGAGGGAGTGGACCCCGTCGGAGACCAGGGTCAGGGCGCCGCCCAGCAGACCCGCCGCCAGCTTGAGACCGGCCAGCAGCAGGTTGACCAGGGCGCCGATCCAGGTCACCCGACGCTTGGTCCGCAGCTCCGCGGCGCTGTCGGCGCGCAGAGTGGTCATCGAGCTAGAACCAGAAACCACCGAGGAAACTGCCGACCCGCGGGGTGATCAGGTAGTAGATGTTGAACCATAGGATGGCTCCGGAGACGGCCGCGCCGATCAGCCCGGGAACGAAACCCCGGAACCAGTTGCGCGAACCGAAGCTCAAAACGGGCACCAGGCCGCAGATCAGGGCGGCCAGGGCCAGGGGAATGCTCAGCACCAGGACGTAGGGTATCAGGTAGATCATGAAGGCGGCGACGGCCAGGCCCAGGCTGACGAAACCCAGGACCATCTTGCCGAAGTCGATGTTGATGTTGATCTTGCCGTCCTTGGAGCTGAAAAAGCCGCCGAAACCCGTTTTGGCCTCACGCTGGGCCTTGGCGCCCTCCTCGATGCCCTTGCGGATCTCGTCGCCGATATTGGGGATTTCCGGCATCTGTCTACTCCTCCCGAGGTGGCTGGAAGCTGTTCCAGGTTGATTGTAGCACGTTTGTCGGTGGACGGGGTCGGCTGCGACCACCCGTCCGCCGCTTTTTTGCTTCCGCTGGTCAAAACCCGCTCAGTCGTCGGCGTTCACGGCAGGGGCAGGGCGCGCAGCTGGGGCGGGCCGACGCGCAGGTAGCCGCCGGCCAGGGCCAGGGGTTCCCAGAGGGCCCGGTAGAGCCGGGCGGCGACGGGACCGTTGAGCCAGCGAGTCAGTTCCCCGAGGCTCAGCGGCGGCTCGCGGTCCGTCCGGGGACGGATCGTTGTCACGCTGACCGCGGCGGCCAGACCGCCGGGGTCTAATACGGCGCGCAGGCCGCCGGCGCCCGCCGTCATCCCGGCGACGAGGACCTTGCGCGCGCCGTAGAGTTCTCGCCGCGCCGACGACAGTTCGGGGGCCGCGACGGGCAGGCGGGGCTCGTGATAATCCCGGCCCAGGTAGCGCTGGACGATCTCGCCGAAGCGATGGCGGCCGCGCTCGAGGGCCCCCGAGGTGACGAAGGGGAAGGCCTCGCCCGGCACGGCGCCGTCGATCAGGGAGCGCCGCAGCTCGTAGGCCTCGGCGACGGTGGCTGCGGCCCGCACGTCGTAGAATTCGTCCAGGCGCGGGGTCCGTTCCAGCTCGGCCATCGCGGCGGCGGGGTCCGCGGCCAGCAGGGGCCCCCAGCCGGGCAGACCGGTCGGCGCCGGAGCCTCGCCGAGCCGGCCGTCGCGGCGCTGAACACTGACGGTGTAGCCGGGGCGGGGTGGGGTCTTGACCAACACGACGCCGACGGGGTAGACGGCGGCGCCGCTGAAGTGGCCTCCGGCGCTGTAGTCGGCGAGGAGGCGCAGCTCGGACCGCTCCAGCGCCCACTCCCGCCAGCGGGCGGCGTAGCCTGCGGCCAGGTACTTGTTGGGCAGCACCAGCCCCACGCGGCCGCCGTCACGGACCAGCTCCAGAGCCAGCTCGGCGAACAGCACCCCGGCGTCGACGGGGCCGACGGCGCAGGTAAAGCGCTCCTTGAGCCGGCGTTTGCGTTCGGGAGCGGGTCGGCTGCGGCGCTCGATAGCGTTGAGAAACGGTGGGTTGGTCAGCACGGCGTCCCAGGCGTCGGGGCCGTGTCGACTAAGCCGCACTTCGCCCAGCAGGGCGTCGCCGACGACGATACTCTTCCTCCAGGCCTCGAGGGACGTACCGCTGAGTTCGCCCAGGCGCCGCCGCGCCGCTCCGGCCGCTTCCTCCTCCAGCTCCATCCCCTGGAGCAGACGCGGCAGCTCCCGCCGCGTTCCCTCGCCCCAACGCTCGATCAAATCGTGTCCCGCCGCCGCCAGAAAGTCACCCGCCCCGCAGGCCGGATCCAGCACCCGGGGCGGGCCGCCGTCCGCTGCACACAGCCCCTCTAGGGTCGCCGCCGTCAACGGGCGGGCCAACTCCGGCGGGGTGTAGTAGGCGCCGCGATTGTGCCGATCCCCGGTCATCTTCCCCACTTCCGCGCCCCGCCGGGCGGACCGTTGTCAACGCTCCCGGTTTCCCAACCCGGCGCGGTTGCTGAGCACGCCGGAACCGGCACGGTTTTTGCATCTCGGCGCCCGTTGGTGCGGCGGCGCCGCCGCGCCTCCGCAAAAACCGTGCCGGTTCCGGCGCTGGAGCGTCGGCGGTCGGGCGGGGGGGGGTTGCCACGGTCCGCCCGGCCCGGCAGCCGGTGCTGAGGGAGACGCCAAGTGGCCAACTCTACTGATATATTGTATCAGGAAGGGCGGTTGGTCTTCAACCAGCGGGGCGAATATTTATCTCTGCGGCGGCGCCGTTCGTCGGTCGGGGCGGGGGTATGCTAAACTGGACGGGTCCGCCGTCCCGGAGCCCCGATGGCCCGTAACGACAACCCCGCCCTGGACCCCCGCCTGGCCGCCGCCGTGGGGGATTTGCGCCTGCGGGCCCGGCTGGTCGTCGAGGGCCTGGTGGCGGGGCTGCACCGCTCCCCCCTGGCCGGGGTGGCCCAGGAGTTCGTCGAGCACCGCCCCTACCGGCCCGGCGACGAGCCGCGGCTGGTGGACTGGCGGACCTGGGCCAAGACGGACCGCTTGTACGTCAAGACCTACGAGGAGGAGTCGGACCTGCGCCTGTGGCTGGTCCTCGATGTCTCGGCCTCGATGGGCTACCGCGGCGAGGGGACGGGCGTCGACAAGTTGGAGTACGCCCGCACCCTGGCGGCGGCTTTGGCTTACCTGACGGTGCGTCAGGGCGACAACCTGGGGCTGGCGGTCTTTTCGGCGGGGCTGAGCGCTTACCTGCCGCCGCGCCGAGGCCCCCTGCAGTTGGGCAAGGTGCTCAACGTGTTGACGACCCTCGACCCCGGCGGCGGCACGGACTACGAAGCTCTGGTGCGCGAGCTGGCCGGCAGGGCGGGTCGCCGGGGGCTGTTCGTCATCATCTCCGATCTCTGGGGCGAGGATGACGATCCGGGCGCTTCGCTGGCGGCCCTGGCCGCCCGGCGCCACGAGCTGATCGCCCTGCGCGTGCTGGATCCCGACGAGATCGCCCCGGACTTCAGCGGTCCCTTGCTGTTGCGCGGGCTGGAGGAGGACGCCGAGCTGCCCGTCGACGCCGAGGCGCTGGGCCGGGCCTACCGGGAGCGCTTCGCCGAGCACGACGGTCGCCTGGCGGCCCGGCTGCGCGCCGCCGGCGCTGACTACCTGCGCTTGAGCACCGCCGGCGACTTCATCGCCCCCCTGCGCCGCTTTCTCGCCCGGCGGGACAGGCTGCGCAACGCCACCGGACGGCCGACCCGATGATCGTTCTCAGCCAGCCCTGGCTGTTGTGGGCCCTGCCCGCCGCGCTGACCCCGTTGTTGGTCTACTGGTGGAAGCGGCGCCGCCGGCGGCGCAAACCCTTCCCCAGCCTCAAGCTGATCCGCCGGGCCGCCGCCGCGGAATCCTCCAGGCTGCGCCTGCGCGAGATCCTGCTCACCGTACTGCGGATCCTGGCCCTGGCGGCGGTGATCCTCGCCGCCGCCGGTCCGCTGATCGTCGAGGACGCCGCCGGGCTCGCGGCGCCCCGCCGTGTCGTTGTGCTCCTCGACGAGTCTCTCTCGATGAGCGCCGCCGTCGACGGGTCCACGCGCTTCGACGAGGCCCGCAGCGCCGCCGCCCTCTACCTACGCAACCTGCCCGCCGACAGCCGGGTCGACCTGGTCGTCTTCGGCGAGGGGCCGCGCCTGCTGAGCGACCATCAACCGCCGACGGCGGCCCTGGCGGCCCTGGAGGAGCTCGGGGTGGGCGTGGCCCGGGGCGACGCCCGGAGCGCCCTGGATTTCGCTGTCGCGCGTTTGTCGGGCGCCGAGACCCCGGCGGCCCTCGTGCTGCTCTCCGATATGCAGGGGCTGGAGGCGCTGGATTTTCCCGGCCTGCCCGAGGGGGCGAAGCTGGAGGTCTATGCCGTCGGCGGCGGGGAGAATACCGGCGCCGTCGAGGAGCTGACGCCGCGCAACCCCCTGCCCCTGGTCGGCGTCGAGCTGGAGCTGGCCGCCGAGCTCGCCGGTCCACGGCGCGAGTACGCCCTCTACGGCGACGGCGCCCTGCTGGACCGCCGTGCGGCGGCCGGATCGGCGAGCTTCAAGGTGGTGCCCGAGGCTCCGGGACCGCGGGTCTACACCCTGCGCGCCGTCGAGGACGACGCCTTCGCCCCCGACGACGTCCGCCGCCTGGTCCTCGAGATCGCCCGGCCGCCCCGGACGGTGCTGTTCGACGAGCCACCCCTCGTCCGCCTGGCCCTCGAGGCCGCCCCGGGGCTGGTCGAGGTCGTCGGGCGGCTCGACGGCGCCGACGCGGCCTGCGCAGTGCTCGACGACGGTTTCGCCGCCCGCTGGAGCGCAGTGGGTCCGGCCGTCGAAGGCGGTCTGGGTCTGCTGCTCTTCGTCCCGCCCACGGCCGGGCTGGAGCCGCCCGGAGGGCTGGACGCCGAGCTCGGTCCGCCCCAGTCCGCCGCCGCCGGGCTGCGGCTGGCGCCCCCCGCCGACAACGCCCTCAGCGCGCCGCTGCGCTCGGCCCTGGAGCTGTTCACCGACCAGCCCCCCGCCGAGCGCGCCCCCGCCCTGCGTTTGGGCTCGGACTGGGAGGTCCTGCTCAGCTACGCCAACGACACCCCGGCCCTGGCGCGTCTGGAGCGGGGGGCCGGTTCGATCGTCCTCTGGGCCCTGCCCTTCCGCGCCGCCGACGGCGCCCTGCCCGTCGGTGAGGCCTGGCCGCCGCTGCTGTTGCAGACGCTACGGCTGGCCGCCGGGCAAGTGGTCGACCCTGCGTATTACGGCGGCGAGACCATCGAGCTCCCCGCCGCGGCCCGGCTGAGCGACCCCGCGGGCCGGGAGCGCTCCACCGAGCGACCCGTCACCCTCGACCGGCTGGGCGTCTGGAGCCTGACCGTCGACGGCCGACGGCGGCTCCTGGCCGTCAACGCCCACCCCGACGAGAGCCGCCCGCCGCCGCAGCTCGATCCCGCCGAGCTGCCGAAGGGTGTCGAGCTGCTGGATGCGGCGCGCTTGCGTGCGGGCGGGGAACAACCCGTCCCCCTGGGGCGCTGGCTGCTGCTGCTGGCCGTGCTGCTGCTGACCGTGGAGCTGCTGCTGGGCGTCGGTCCGGCGGCCCGCCGCTGACGCCGGGCCGGATCCCGCTGCGCTAAATGTCGAAGCGGCCCGTCATTCGAC
>WJLX01000086.1 GCA_014728225.1 Candidatus Coatesbacteria bacterium
ACGGTTTCGTAGCCCAGGGCGGGCACCAGGGCGGCGGCCACGGAGAGGGATTGCTCCAGGTGCATGCGCGCCCGCTCGACGTTGACGTTGATGCCGCGGACGCAGCGCCGCTCGGTGCTGACCACGGCGTTGCGCAGCAGGCGCAGGTTGTCCAGCAGGTGCCAGGCGGCCAGGGGCAGGAATTGGCTGAGCTGGAGGTTGCCGGCGGCCACGGCCTGGGTCAACACGGCGTGTCCACCGATGACTGCCTGGGCGCACTGCCAGGCGTACTCGGCGACGACGGGGTTTATCTTGCCGGGCATGATCGAGCTGCCGGCCTGAACGGCGGGCAGGCTCAGCTCGCCGACGGCGGGCATGGAGAGAATCCGCAGGTCCCAGGAGAGCTTGGCCAGGTTGGCCGCCGGGGCGGTCAAGACGCCGTCGGCCTCGACGAGGGCGTCCTGGTTGCCGGTGGCCTCGACGAGGTTCTCGGCCCGGGAGACGGGCAATCCGGTCAGCTCTCGCAGGCGTCCGACGACGGCGAAGATGTACTCCCGCGGCGCACCCAGGCCGGTGCCGATGGCCGTTCCGCCGAGGTTGACCGCCCGCAGGCGTTCCATCGACTTGAAGACCCGCCAGCGGTCGCGGGCGATCGCCTCGGCCCAGGCGCCGAAGACCTGGCCCAGAGTCAGCGGCACGGCGTCCTGGAGCTGGGTTCGGCCGACGGCGATCTCGTCGGCGTGGCGTTTCTCCAGGTCCTGCAGGGCGTCTTGCAACCCGACGAGTTCCTGCTCCAGTTCTACCAGCTCGGTCAGCGCGGCCACCCGCACCGCGGTGGAGAAGGTGTCGTTGGTCGACTGGTGCATGTTGACGGTGTCCAGGGGATCTACGGGCTCGTAGTCCCCCGGTGCGCCGCCGAGGTGGACGTTGGCCCGGTTGGCCAGCACCTCGTTGACGTTCATGTTGAAGGAGGTTCCGGCGCCGCCGGCCAGGGGATCGACGACCAGGTGCTCGTCGAGAACCCCGGCGACGAGTTCGTCGCAACTGGTGGTCAGGGCCTCGTGGACCGCGTCGGCGAGGTGTCCCAGCTCGTGGTTTGCCGTGGCGCAGGCCTGCTTGACGTAGCCCATCCCGGCGATCAGCGGTCGGGGCAGCCTGCGCCAGGAGGGGGGGAAGTTGAGGCGGGCCCGCTCGGCGTGAATGCCCCACAGGGCCTGGGCGGGCAGCTCGAGTTCGCCGAAACGGTCGTGCTCTTTACGGGTGCGCGAACGGTCCATGGCCCTCCGGTTGGGTGAATGGAAGCAGGGTTCACTCTGGTGTGTCCGAACTGCGGAAGCCGTGACCTTTGCCCCGTCCGACGCTGCGCCCCAAATCGGTCACCACGCCGCGCAGGCAATCCAGACAGCTTTGAGTCGAGCCGCATTCGGCCCGTTGGTAGATGCGGTACTTGCGGGCGACCTCGGGCGGGGTGAAGCCGATCATCAGCACGTTGGCGCCCCATTCCAGGGCCCGGCGCCGGGCGTCGGGTTCCAGGGCGCACAACGCCGTCGGCGAGGGCAGGTGGGCCTTTGGAGCGGCGATCCGCGCCAGGGCGATGGTGCGCAGGACGGAATCCTCAGACGGTCGGGGCAGGTCGGCGTAGGGTGTCCCGGCGGCGGGGATCAGCGGCCCGACGGCGATCATGTCGTAAGGATTAGCCTGGAAGTCGAGGATGTCGGCGGCCAGCTCCGCCGGTCCCTGACCGGGCAGGCCGACGATGTTGCCGCTGCCCACCTGATAGCCCAGCTCGAAGAGGTCCCCGAGACAGCGCCGGCGGTTGCGGTGGCTCATCCCGGGGTGCAGCCGCTCGTAGAGTTCTCCGTCGGCGGTTTCCAGCTTGAGCAGGTAGCGCTCGGCGCCGGCCCCACGCCACAGCTCGTAGACCGCGCGGGGCCATTCGCCGACGGACAGACTGACGGCGACGTCGTGGCTCTGCTTGATGTCGCCGATGATTCCGGCCAGCCACTCCGGCTTCACGGCCCGATCCTCGCCGGACTGCAGAATTACTGTATTGAAGCCGGCGTCAACGATGCGTTCGGTGGCGGCCAGGATGTCCGCCCGCTCCATCCGGTAGCGCTCGACGCCGGCCGTGCGGCAGTTGATGCCACAGTAGAGGCAGCTCGCCCGACAGTGGTTGGAGAACTCGAGGATGGCGCGGAAATGGACGGCGTCACCGTGGAGTTGGCGACGCAGACCGTCGGCGCGCTCCCGCAGCGCCGGCCCGGCCGCGTGGTCGGTCAAGATTTCGATTATCTCCGCGCGGGACAGGCTCACAGGTCCTCCAGGGTCAGACCGAAGGGGGCGATCACCCGTTCCAGCACTCCCTGAACGTAGCTGATGGTCACGCCATAGTTGGTGATCGGCACCGAGTGTCCGGCGGCCTCGTCCATCCGCGATTCCATCGCCTTGGGCGTCAGCATGCAGGCCCCGCAATGGATGATCAAGCTGTAGTCATCGAGGTTCTCCGGATACTCGCGCCCCTGAACGTTGACGAACTCGACGTCGACCCCGGTGTACTGGCGGATCCAGCGGGGGATCTTGACCCGGCCGATGTCGTCGCCCACGGGATGATGGCTGCAGGCCTCGGCGATCAGCACCCGGTCGCCGTCGCGCAGCTTGTCGATAACCTTGACTCCACGGGTCAATTCGTGGAGGTCGCCCTTGAGCCGGGCGAAGAGGATGCTGAAGGTGGTCAGCGGGATCTCCGGCTCCACGTCGCCGGTTACCTTGAGCACGGCCTGGGAGTCGGTGATAACCAGGTCGGGCCGGCGTCCCAGGGTCGACAGGGTGGCGTAGAGCTCGCGCTCCTTGACCACCAGGGCGACGGCGTCGTTGTCCAGCAGGTCGCGGATGGTCATCACCTGGGGCAGGATCAGCCGTCCCGCCGGGGCCTCCAGGTCGATGGGCACAACCAGCACGACGAGGTCGCCGGCGGTGACCAGGTCGCCGACGATCGTCGATTCGCGCTTGACCAGCTCACGCAGACGGCCGGCCAGCTCGGCGCGCAGCTCCCGGGTGTTCTCGCCCTTGAGGGCGCTGACGTACCAGGCGTCGTCCACCGGCGCCCGCCAGGCTTCGTCGAGATCCGTCTTGTTGACCACCACGAGGAAGGGGGTCTTGGCGGCCTCGAGCTGACGGAGCAGGGTCTGCTCGTAGTCGCCCCAGACGCCGTTCTCGACGACCAGCAGAGCGAAGTCGGCCTTCTTCAGCTCCCGCCGGGTGCGCTCGACCCGCAGCTCGCCCAGTTCGCCGGTGTCGTCGACACCGCCGGTGTCAACGAAGACCACCGGGCCGAAGGGTAGCAGCTCGAAGGCCTTGCGCACCGGGTCCGTGGTGGTGCCGGGTACGTTGGAGACCAGGGCCAGCGCGCTCTCGCAGAGGGCGTTGACCAGGGAGCTCTTGCCGACGTTGCGTCGGCCGAGGAGGATGATGTGGGGGCGCATGCCCCGGGGGGTTTTCTGCACGGGCCTTCCCGGTTTACGCCGCCCTCGCGGCGGTGGTTGAGTCGATTCTTCGTGTCAATCATAGAATAAACGGTCGGCTATTTCAGCAGGGACGGTGCAGACAGTTCAGAATACGACGGGATTGCGGGACCCCGTTCTCAGCGCTGTCGAATGCGGTTGTTACCGAAGCATCATGGAGCGCAGGTTCTCCAGCCTGCGCCTGCCGGCCGGCAGGCGCTAAGGGCGGGGTTTCAATCCCACGCCGCCGGGCCGTCACGGTTTTTGCATACCGCAGACCTCCCTTCGGCGGGAGGTCTTCGGGCAAAAACACCCGCCGGCCCTATGTTATCGGCGGTTGGGTGCGGATCGGTGTTGTCGTACG
>WJLX01000087.1 GCA_014728225.1 Candidatus Coatesbacteria bacterium
CTCAACCGCCACACCCGCCCCGATACACTGATCGGGCTGATCGGCGACCGGGACGGCCGAATCCGCAGCGCCGCGACCCGACGGATCACCGATAAACGCTTTCAGCAGCGGCTGACCGCCGAGCAGAGCGAGCGGCTCCTCGAACGCCTGCTGGGGTTGCTCGAACGCTACCACACCCTCGAGGAGCTCGTCGCCCGAGCAAGCCTCGAGCTTCCCGAGAACTAACCGACCCGCAACCCACACACCCCGGAAACCGAGGTGCGAGCGATGACCGACACGATCCTCTACGAAGGCAAGGCCAAGGTGGTCTTCGCCACCGACGACCCCAACATCGTCCGGCTGTACTACAAGGACGACGCCACGGCCTTCAACGGTGTCAAGAAGGGCACCATCGAGGGCAAAGGCTACTACAACAACGCCATCACCGAGATCCTCTTCCGCCTGGTCGAGGAGGCCGGCATACCCACCCAGCTCATCGAACGCACCGCCGAGCGGGAGATGCTGGCCCACACACTGAAGATGATCCCCCTGGAGGTGGTGGTGCGCAACGTCGCCGCCGGCAGCATCTCCAAGCGTCTGGGCATCCCCGAGGGCACCAGGCTCGAGCAGCCGACCCTCGAGTTCTTCTACAAGGACGACGACCTCGGCGATCCCCTGGTCAACGAGTACCACATCCACAACCTGATGGAGATCAGCGACAAGGACCTGGAGCTGCTGCGCGATTACACCTTCAAGGTCAACGATATCATCGCGCCCCATCTGCTGGAGCGCGGCATCCGTCTGATCGATTTCAAGGTCGAGTACGGCTACGACAACGCCGGCAACGTCCGCCTGGGCGACGAGCTTTCGCCGGACTCCTGCCGCTTCTGGGACGCCGAGACCAACGAAAAGATGGACAAGGACCGCTTCCGCCGCGACCTGGGCGACATCGAAGCCTTCTACGCCGAGGTGCTAAAACGGCTGCAGAACTAGGAGCCGGAGTGGATTACAGCCAATTGGTCAACGACGAGCTGCGGCAGGCGGCCGCCAACCTGGCGGCCTTCGCCGCCGCGCAGGCCGCCCCGCTGACGGCCGCGGCCGGGCTCGTCGTCCAAACCCTCGCCAGGGGCGGCAAGGTGCTGGCCTGCGGCAACGGCGGCAGCGCCGCCGACGCCCAGCACTTCGCCGCCGAACTCGTCGGGCGCTTCGAGACCGAACGCCGGCCCCTCCCCGCCGTCGCCCTGACCACCGACACCAGCATCCTGACTGCCGTCGGCAACGACTACGGCTACGACGAGATTTTTTATCGACAGGTCCGCGCCCTTGGGCGCAAGGGCGACCTTTTGCTGGCCCTCTCCACCAGCGGCAACTCCCCCAACGTGCTCAAGGCCGTCCCGGCCGCCCGGGAGCAGGGCTTGAAGGTTTTGGCTCTCACCGGGCGCGACGGCGGAAAGCTGGCCCCGGCCGCCGACGTCGCCGTCGTCGTGGACACCCAACGCACCTGCCGCATCCAGGAGTGCCACGCCGCCGCCCTGCACACCATCTGCCGCGTCGTCGACGAGGCCTTTCCACCCCGGGGTGACTGACCCCGCGGTCGGAGCTTGACAACGACGGCGACGCGCCCGAACGGATAACCAATGAGCCGACCCGTCGTGGGCCGACAGGCATCAATGGAAGGAACCGAGCGCTCCGCCGCGGCACCGACGGGCAAGCGACTGCTCCTCGTCGAACCCCCCTTCTACCGTCTCTACAAAGACAGCTACTCGCTCACCCGCTACCCCCTCTCCCTGGGCTACCTGGCGGCGGTGGCCGGGGAACGCACCGACTGGCGGGTCCGGGTCTACAACGCCGACTTCGTCCCCGAGGCCGAATCCGTCAGCTTCAGCCACCTCAGCGGACCGGGTTTCCAGCGCTACCGCCGCCTGCTGAGCGATACGACGGCTCCCATCTGGAGCGAGGTCCGCCGCCGGATCGCCGAATACCGGCCCGCCGTCGTCGGCGTGACGGCGAAATCGCAGAACTACACCGCGGCCCTCAACGTCGCCGCCCTGGTCAGGGAGATCGATCCGGGGATCGCGGTGGTCTTCGGCGGTCCCCACCCCAGTCTGACGGGGGGCGAGATCCTGGCCACCGGCCTGGTCGATTACGTCGTCGTCGGCGAGGGCGAAGAGACCTTCGTCGAACTGCTCCAGGCCCTGGGCGATGATCCGACCAGGGTGTCGTCGGCGAAGCTGGAATCGATCCGGGGACTGTACTTCAACGGTCCGGACGGCCCTCGCTTCAACGGTCCCCGGGAGTTCATCACCGATCTAGACTCCCTGCCCTACCCCCACGAGTACGCCGCCGAGGTGCTCTGGGACCACGACGATTATCCGGACTACGCCTTCCGCTCGCTGATGGCGACGCGAGGCTGTCCCTACAATTGCTTCTTCTGTGGTTCGCGCAACCTCTGGAGCCGTCGGGTCCGCTTCCGCTCCGTCGCCGACGTCGTCCGCCAGATCAACTCCCTGGCCGCCCACGGCATCCAGCGGGTGCACTTTGAAGACGACACATTTGGTGTCACCAGGTCCTACCTGCGCCGGCTGTGCCACGCCATGCGCCTTCACTGCCCCGGGGTGGAATGGAGCTGCGAGACCCACGTCAACCTGATCGACGTCGCCAACCTGCGCTTGATGCGCGACGCCGGCTGCGTCTCGATCCAGCTCGGGGTGGAGTCCGGCAGCAACCGCGTCCTGAGCGACATGCGCAAGCGCTACACCATCGAGGACGCCCGTCGGGCCGCCGGTTTAATCGCCCGTCACGGTCTCGAGCTGGAGGCCTTCTTCATGGTCGGCTTCATCACCGACGACGAGGAAAGCCTGGCCGAGACCTGGTGGGCGATGAAGACCATCCCGGGGATGATCTCCTACAGCATCTTCACCCCCTACCCCGGCACCGAGGCCTTCGAGCGTTGCCGGGAGCTGGGCCTGCTCGACGACGATTACGACGTCTCGCGCTTCAACCATCAGAGCCCGGCCAACTGCTTCAGCGACCGTCTGGAGCACGACCGCTTCCGCCGGATGGTCGCCGTCATCGAGCGCGGCGTCGATCGCAAAAACCGACAGCGGTGGCTGAGGGACAAGCTGTCCTTCGGCACCCTGCGCCGTCTGCGCCGCCTGGGACTGCGTACCGTCCTGCGCCGGCTCAGGCAGTACGCGCACTGAGATCGCCCGCCGCGAGGGCGATGCATTCCGGCCGCTAACCGAGGAAGGTCCATGGTCGATCGTTTGGATCGCCGGCGTCTGGAAGAACTGCTGACCGCCGTCGGCGGCCGACGGGTGCTGATCGTCGGCGACGTGATGCTCGATCGCTACGTCTGGGGCCGCGTCGAGCGCATCAGCCCCGAGGCGCCGGTACCCGTCGTCGAGGTGCGCGAGGAAACCCGATTGACCGGCGGAGCGGCCAACGTGGCCCGCACGATTCGCGCCCTGGGCGGAGAACCCCTGCTGGTGGGCGTCGTCGGCGATGATCCCGCCGCCGACGAGCTGCGCGACCTGCTGGCCGAGGCCGGCCTCGACCACGACCACCTCGTCGTCGACCGGACCCGGCCCACCACGGTCAAAACCCGCATCCTGGCCGACAAGCAGCAGGTCTGCCGGGTGGACCGCGAGGAGCGGTGCCCCCTCGGCGCGGCGACGAGGGAACACCTGGCCCGGGTCGCCCGCAACGTTCTCGAGGGAGCCGCGGCCCTGCTGTTGTCCGACTACGGCAAGGGCGTCCTCGAAGCCGAGCTGATCCGCGCTCTGGTGTCCGATTGCGCCGACCGCCCCTCCGTGGTCGATCCCAAACAGGACCACTTCGACGCCTACGCCGGGGTCACCGTGGCCACGCCCAACCACTACGAGGCCGCCGGCGCCGTCGGCCTCGCCGCCGATTACGGCAACCTGAATCGGGTCGCCGAACACCTGTTCGAGCGGACCGCTCTGGAGAACCTGTTGATCACCTGCGGCGCCCGGGGGATGCGTCTCTACGAGGGTCCCGACCAGCCGCCCGCGTTGATCGATACCGTGGCCCGCGAGGTTTTCGACGTCACCGGGGCCGGCGACACCGTGGCCGGGGTGCTGGCCCTGGCCCTGGCCGCCGACGCCAGCCTGCTCGAGGGCGCTCTGCTGGCCAATCTGGCCGCCGGCGTCGTCGTCGGCAAGCTGGGGGCGGCCACCGCCGACGCCGACGAGATTCTCCAACGTCACCGCCAACTCCAATGAGTGCGACCGGCTCCCTTGACAACCCCCCGGGGCGATGCTACGCTGAGTCCACCCTTGATAAGAACGGCTGTACACAATTATGCAAGCTTCATTCAATCGCCCGGGTCGCGCCCCGACTCGGAGCGGCGTCTGTTGGCGAAGTATGTCTGAGCTCTTGATTGACTAGGTCTTATTCTGATTCTTTTACGCCGCTCGCCGCGTTTGCGAAGGGGATAACGATGCTGAAAAAGCTGCATTTCGATTTCCGCGACGTTTTGCGCGCCCCCAGACTGGGCTTCTCCGCCAAGAAGGTCTGGGTCCAGTTCCAGGGCCTGATCGTCGGTCTGTTCGGTTACGCCGTGCTGGCCTACGCCGCCCTGCTGATCGAGGGCTTCACCCTGGGCGAGATCTGGACCATGTTCGGCGCCCTGCCCCTGCCCATCTGTTGCGGACTGCACTGGTACGGCTGGGTCATCTTCGCCCTGGGCGGTTTGTGGGCCCTGGTGATCTGCCTGATGGCCGGCACCGCCACCTCGAAGCTGACCTATGAGCAGCTCCGCGGCAACGACTTCTACTCCAAGAAAGAGGCCTGGCGCTTCGCCCGCAAGCACGCCCCCGCCGTGATCCTCTCCCCCGTCGGCATGGCCATCGTCGTGGCCATCCTGATCGGCGGCGGTCTGCTGATCGGCCTGATCGCCGGCACCGGCGCCGTGGGCGCCTGGCTGACCAGCGCCTTCTACCCGGTGATCATGGCCATCACCATCTTCACCGTCTACCTGGTGCTGATCGTCCTCGTCGGCTTGATCATCTCCCCCGCCGTCGTCGCCACCACCAAAAACGACACCTTCGAGACCATCTTCGAGCTCTTCTCGACGGTCTCCGCCCAGCCCTGGCGCCTGGTGCTCTACAACATCCTGCTGGGCATCGCCATGGCCATCGCCGGGCTGATCCTGATCATCTTCGTCATCCTGGCGCTCAAGCTGATGCAGACCGTCTTCGGACTGGCCTGGGGCTCTGATTTCACCGGCTACGTCTTCCCCCAGGCGGGCGCCTACACCTTCGCCTTCCTCAAGACCCCGGCCTCCATCCTGCAGGCCAACACGATGAACTGCGTAGCCCAGATATCGCTGGAAAGCGGCCTGCCGATATCGGAGATCATCTACAGCGTGCCCGGGCTGAACTGGATCGCCTGGCTGGGTCTGCCGCCGCTGGTCGTTCAGCCCAGCGCCGGTCTCCAGGTGGCCGCCATCATCTACACCGTCTGGACCGTCGTACTGCTGGGCCTGATCGTCAGCTACTACTTCTCGACCTTCTACGTCGGCCAGACGCTCATCTACATCGCCCTGCGCAAGAAGAAGGACGACGAGAACCTGCTGGAGCGCAAGGACTACGAGGAAGAGTTCCCCGAGTTCGAGGTCCCCGAGGAAAACGAGGCGCCGCCCGGGGATGACGAAACCGCCGGCGAGACCGAGTCCGAGGCGCCCGCGGAAGACGCCGACAAAGCGCCGGACGAACCCTCCGGGGACGACGACTAGGTCCTCGAACCCTCTTGAGCAATACGAGCCGGGACCCACAGGGGTCCCGGCTGTTGCAATCGCCGCTCCGCCTCAGCTTGGCCGTCGAGTAAGCGACGAGCGTAGGTGGATTGCACCGAACCAGCGAGCCGCCAAGGTCCAGCCGGCGGAAGCTGTCTCATCTCCGACTTCGCCGCTCGCCCGATCGCCGAAAACTCCGGACCGGCGCCCTCCAGGCCCCTCCGGCGTTGGGCGGAAGTGGACTGCTCGACACCGGGCCCGAGTAACCAGCTAAACCGGTCAAGATAATTGTCATAATGATACTATCCAGCAGTAACTATGTATAGTAAAATGAAAGTTTCTTGTGATCTCAAATACATAATGCTTACAGGGAGGTTATCGTGAAGGGAACGGCCCTCGTCGTGGCGCGCAGCTTCGTCCAAGAGCGATTCGGCGACGACAAGTGGCAAGAGATTCTGCAAAGAGCCGGGATGAAGGGCAAGCCCGTCATGGCCACCCGGGAGTATCCCAATGAGCTGGTCGGTGTGTTCGGCAGGCTGATCGCCGAAGAACTCAACGTTGAATTTGACGACTGGGTGCGTATCTTCGGCCGCTACTTCACCTCGACTTTTGCCCCCTTGTACTACAAGGCCTACTTCCGCCCCGGCTGGAAACTCAAGGAGTTCCTACCTTACATCCCCCGGGTCTACTCCGTGGCCACCGCGGGCTTCGACCCGGGCGCCCGGGGCGGTATGCTCACCGAGTGGGTCGACGACAGGACCATCCGCTACACCTACCAGACCAGGCTAGGCCTGGTCAGCTTCCTCACCGGCCTGATCGAGGGCGCCGCCGAGCACTACGGCGAACCCGTCAGCGTCGAGCGCACCGGCGAGATGGTCGTCGAGGCCGAGCTGCTGTAGCGGTTTACCGAAAGTTTTTCTCCCCCCGAACGGGCGTACTGGTCACGCCCGTTTTCTGTATCTCTCGTCGATATCTTGACAGTCATTACCTCGAGGAATAGTCTTGAATTCGTTATCCGACCATTGATCGATACAATACGGGTGAGTAAGGGGAGGCGGCGATGCGCAGGTTATCCTATCTCTGTGTGTACTGGTGTTAAACATCGGCGCCGAGCTGCCCTACGGCTACGAGCCCGACTGGGAGAGCGAAGGGATCCGTTACAGCACTGACTGCTGTGTCGGCGATTTCAACGGTGACGGCTGGCGGCTGGAGAACGGCGAACTCCGTACCGGCGATGGCCAGCGTAAGGTGTTCTATGTGGAACACTACCCGGCCCGGGAGATCAGCGCGGTCCGCGTCGATGGCGTCACCCTGCCCGATGACGAGTGATGCTGCGATCCGGAGCTGGGCTGGGTCTCCCTGGGCTTCGCCCCAGGCGCCGGCGCGGAGATCGCCCTGGATTACGTCTGGAGCGACCGGCTGGATTTCTACGCCGCCAACTGCGTGATCCCCGATTACTCGGGCCATGATGCCGTCTACTACAACGACGGCAACGGCGTCGACGAGGAGCCGGGGTGGCTTGCCGCGGATGAACTGGACTCCTGGCATTGCTTCCCCCTCGACGTCGATGCCGACGGCGATCAGGATATCCTGCTCGCCGGTCAATCCGTCGCCCTGTTCACCAACACGGGAACCGGCCTGGAGAGCGAGCCGAGCTGGCGGCTCTTCGATGAAGATCACTGGATTGAAAGCTGCGCCGTGGTGATTACGACAGCGACGGCTACCCCGAGATCGCCTTCTCGGACAACATTACCGAGGTTCTCTATCTGTACGATAATCGTTCAGGCGTGCTGGACACCACACCCTGCTGGAAGGTGGACGCCGAGAACCGCCCTTTAGGA
>WJLX01000088.1 GCA_014728225.1 Candidatus Coatesbacteria bacterium
AGCAAAAAGAGATAGCTCGATTATTGTGGCTGAGCGTTCCTGCGGCAGCCGCGGCGAAAGGTGTCGGCTTATCCGCAAAAACAGTATCCAAATGGTACAATCGACTAAGGGAGCGCAGCGCCGCTGATCGGGAGGCCGAGCTGGAAAAGCTCGAGGGGCGCATGGTATAAGCTCATAGAAGTCGATGGGGCCTACTTCGGCGGCCATCGTAAAGGAAAGCGAGGCCGGGGCGCCGGCGGCAAGATCCCCGTCTTCGGGCTGCTCAAGCGGGGCGGCGGGGTCCGCGTCAGCCTACCGTTCAACTGCAGCGAGAAGCACCTGCTGGGGGCCATTTTGGAGAACGTCGATCGGGTCCAGCTCGGCCCGGCGAGCGGCGGCGCGGCGCTTGCGGATTGGCTTGCAGTAGCGATATGCCTTATTACGATGGCTGCCCAGGTCCTTGGCGACCCGCGCCGCCGGAACACCGAGCCGGAACAGGCGGGCTATCTCGCCGCGTTTTGCCGGCGGCGGCGCGTTGCGACGTTCCCGGGGATGATGGTTGAACAGCTTGCCGCGACGCTCGCCTTTTTGACGTCCCTCGGCGCAGCGGTAGTGGTAGCGGTAATTGCAGCTGGGACAGTTGACAAGCCGCTCCCGCGTTCCGCTCTTCCCCGCCACATTGCCCCCCTCGTCGGTGGCGGGATGACAGACCCGTTCACGCCGCTGGAAGAACCCAACTGCAACAGTTGATGTTCTTTACCCGTGATAATCCCTTTTTCACTACCTCTTCGAACACCTGGGATAACGATATCTCTCCTCTTGCATCGTTCTTCCTCAACCCTGATTATCTGATCGTGGTTTTCATCGACAATGACTTGGTAATCCTCGATGAAGACCCGACTAAGTGTTCCTTGCGCTTCCCAACGTAGGATGAAGGAACCAAATAGACTGCATCTTCGGCAGGGAGCATCTCCCACAGCTCGATTCGTGATTCGTTATCAGCTTTAGCGGTGTTAGCGCTCAACTCTTTTCTGATGCGCTGCGGGAGGTCTGCCGCCTGCGCTGCATGATCCGGATATGGTTCGACTGCGAGCTCGATCAAATCAAGGGTCTCCCGCTTCAACTCCCGGACCCGTCGTAGGTCCGTCGTGTCAAACCCGGCGGGCAACCAGTTAAGCTGATGAGAAAACAGCACGCAAAGACGATCAGGGAAATCTCCTACACATAGCCCCCTTCCGGTCAACTTATCCTCGTTATTGAAGACTATTGTCTGTATATGCAGGATAACATTATCTTACAGGGTTGTTTCTGTTATATTTGGACTTAATCCTCGATGTCTTGTTTTCCTTTGCATATAGGGGCTGGCGGGGGCTGCGTACCCGGCCGTTTGGGCGTCAAAAACGTCGCTAAGCCAACACCCTTCACGGCGGAGCGTAATCGCAAGCCCCGGAGGACGGGGACTCCGTTTACAACGCAAAGGGGAGGACCGAACGGTCCTCCCCACGACAAAGCCGACTGGCGACAGTAACCTACAGCAGCTCGCGGACCTGCGCCAGGTGTTTCTCCAGAGCCTCGATCTCGGCGGACAGCTTGTCCCGCTTGTCGCGTTCCTTCTGCACGACCTCGGCGGGAGCCTTGGAGAGGAAGGCCTCGTTGGCCAGCCGCTTACCGACCTTGTTGAAAGCCGTGCGCTTGTTGCCCAGGTCCTTCTCCAGGCGGGCGGCCTCGGCGGCGAAGTCGACGATCCCCTCGAGGGGCAGGTAGAGTTCGACGTCGCCGACGGCGGCGGCGGCCGAGCCCCTGGGCTTGACGAGCTGCGGCCCGGCGCGCAGGCCCTCGACGTTGGCCAGGTTGGCGAAGTAGCCCTGGTACTCGTCCAGCAGGATGATCAACCTCTCGTCTGCGGTCTTGATCAGCAGACTGACCCGGGCGCCCGGCGGGACGTTCATCTCGCCGCGCACGGTGCGCACGGCGTCGATCAGCACCTGCAAACGGGCCATCCGCTCTTCGGCCTCGGGGAAGCGCGGCCAGTCCGCCCCGTCCTCCCACTCGCTGACCATCAGGTCCCGCGGGGCGTTGGGGAACAGGCGCCGGTAGAGCTCCTCGGTGATGTAGGGCATGACGGGGTGCAGCATCTTCAACAGCGCCCGCTCGGCGTGGAGGGCCACCGTCAGGGCGGTCTCCCTGGCCGCCGGATCCTCGCCGTAGAGCCGGGGCTTGATCAGCTCCAGGTACCAGTCGCAGAACTCGTGCCAGAAGACATCGTAGACCCGCTGGGCGGCGTCGTTGAAGCGGTAGGCCTCGATCAAGTCGGCGACATCGCTCAAGGCTCCGCCGACGCGGCTGATGATCCAGCGGTCCTCCAGGGTGAGGTTGTCGGGCGGCTCGGCGATGGACAGCGGCGCCCGTTCGGCCTGCTCGCTCTCGGCCAGGTTGAGTTGGAGGAAGCGGGCGGCGTTCCAGATCTTGTTGGCGAAGTTGCGCCCCAGGGTGAAACGCTCCGTCCAGAGTCGCACGGACTGCCCCTGACCGGTCAGACTGATTGTGGTGTAGCGCAGGGCGTCGGTGCCGTACTCCTCGATGATCTCCCGGGGGTCGACGCCGGTGCCGAGGGATTTGCTCATCCGCCGGCCGTCCCGGGCCAGGATGGTGGCGTGGAGGTAGACGTCACCGAAGGGTTTCTCGTCGCGGAAGTGCATTCCGCTCATGATCATCCGCGCCACCCAGAGGTAGATGATGTCCGGGGCGGTGGAGAGCACGGCGGTGGGGTAGAGCTCATCCAGCTCGGCGGGCTCGTCGGGCCAGCCGAGGGTCGAGAGCGGCCAGAGCGCCGAGGAGAACCAGGTGTCCAGCACGTCGGGATCCTGGGTCAGCGTGCCGCCGCACTCGGCGCACTTCTCCGGCGTCTCGATCTCGACGATGGTCGCGCCGCAGTCGTCACAGTACCAGACGGGGAGCTGGTGACCCCACCACAGTTGGCGGCTGATGTTCCAGTCGCGCAGCTTCTCCATCCAGTCCAGGTAGACCGCAGTCCAGCGCTGGGGGACGAAGCGCACAGCGCCGGACCTGACGACCTCGATCGCCGGCTGCTTGAGGTCGTCCATCGCCAGCCACCACTGCTCGGAGACGAGGGGTTCGATGGTCTCGTGGCAGCGGTCGCAGGTGGCGGCGGCCAGCTCGTAGTCCTCGGTCCGCTCCAGCAGGCCCCGCTCCTCGAGGTCGGCGATGACCCGCTTACGGCACTCGTTGCGCTCCAGGCCCTCGTAAGCGGCCCCGGCAGCGGCGGTCATCCGGCCGTGATAGTCGATGACCGTCACCAGCTCCAGCTCGTGGCGGGCACCGATCTCGTAGTCGTTGAAGTCATGGGCCGGAGTGACCTTGACACAGCCCGTGCCGAAGGCGGGATCGACGTGGCCGTCGGCGACGATGGGGATTTTCCGCTCGGTCAGCGGCAGGGCGATCTGCTGGCCGATGAAATGCTTGAAACGCTCGTCGTCGGGATGGACGGCTACGCCGGTGTCGCCGAGCATGGTCTCGGGCCGGGTGGTGGCCACGCTCAGGGCGCCGGAGCCGTCGGCCAGGGGGTAGCGGATATACCACAGGTGGCCATTGCGCTGCTCGTGCTTGACCTCGAGGTCGGAGATCGAGGTATAGCAGCGCGGGCACCAGTTGACCATCCGGGCGCCGCGGTAGATCAGCCCGGCGTCGTAGTAGGCCTTGAAGGCCGTGCGCACCGCCCGCGACAGCCCCTCGTCCATGGTGAAGCGCTCCCGGCTCCAGTCGCAGGAGCAGCCGAGCAGCTTAAGCTGCTCGACGATATCGCGGCCGTAGTGGGCGCGCCACTCCCAGCAGCGCTCGATGAAGGCTTCGCGGCCCAGGTCGTGGCGGGTCTTGCCCTCACGGGCCAGGGCCTGCTCGACCTTGTTCTGGGTGGCGATGCCGGCGTGGTCCGTCCCCGGCTGCCAGAGGACCTTGAACCCCCGCATCCGGTGGTAGCGCACCAGGATGTCCTGGATGGTGTTGTTGAGGGCGTGACCCATGTGCAGGGAGCCGGTGATGTTGGGCGGCGGGATGACCACGCTGTAGACCGGCCCCGGGGCGTTGTCGTCGAGCTTGAAGTGGCCGGCGGCCTCCCAATGAGCGAACCAACGGGTCTCCAGCTCGGCGGGGTCATACTGGGCGTTGAGCTGCTTGTCGTCTGTCATGGTTTCTTCTCCCGGAGGGGGTACTGCGGGGAAAGGGTTAGCGGTCGGCGGAGTCGGGACGCGGAGTCCCGCCGTCGACCGTGCGCGGCACTCGGCCGCCCTCCCCTCTCCGGGATCCGTTGATCGGTGACACGGCTGTTGTTTTCTCGATCGACATGGGAAGCTAAGTTTACGGAGCCCCGCCGGGGCTTGTCAAGGCGCAGCTCCGGGGGTTCGCACCGGCCCCGTCACGGTTTTTGCAACCCCGCCGGACCCGGTGGTCCGGCGGGGCAAAAACACGCGCCGGGGCCTGGGTTACGACCATTGGGCGCATCAGGGCATTTCGCTTAATCGCCAGCCCCATAGCGTGGGGGCTCAGACTCCGTGGTTTATCGGGCAATGACGTATCCAGCTCAACGACGATCCAGGCGGACCGCTCCAGGGTCCGCCCTCATAAC
>WJLX01000089.1 GCA_014728225.1 Candidatus Coatesbacteria bacterium
CCCCCGCGACGCTGCCTGACCACCCGGATAGGCCGCCCGGTTTAGCTGGTCGTTTTCCAACGGTTCCGCGATCCCACCCATGTTCACCGCCCCCATTTCTTTTTCTTGACTTAACCTCCCCCATTGAGCTAACCTACCCTCCGCGCTGGATCCGTGGCGGGCGTCCCCTGCGGCACCCGGATCCGGCCCACCCCAAAGGGGGCTGAGTATGTCGGGGCCGAGTATGTCGGGGCCGAGTATGTCGGGGCCGGGCATGTCGGGGCCGGGCATGTCGGGGCTGAGTCGCCGGGCGGCAGAGAAGCCCCCGGACTGAGCACCAACTCGGTCTAGTAGCGCCGGAGCTGAGTTGTGATCGGGCGGTTGAAACCCCTTGCTTCACCGGCACCTGGCGACGACGCTGACCAACCCGGCAGACCTCAGCCACACCCCTTTGGAGATAAAGCTCAGGGGCTGATCTAGAGCCCGACGTCGGGGCCTCCTTCGCAACGCCGCACCTCGGAGGTTGACCAGCAGCGGAAACGGCAGCCATGCCGCCCTCCGCCCGCACACCCGCGTCGGATGATCCGGCCCCGCCCGGGGTCGTTTTGTTTACCGCGGCCCACAGGCGAACACCGACCCTTACTGACGATGAAAACTACACCGATCCCCTCGGCTCTGTATTGCGCTTTGTGCGCCCTCGTCCTGATCACCGCCTGCGGCGAGGACGCCTACCACGAGGCCGTCAACGAGCTCTACTTCGAGGCCGTCGCCGCCCTCGAGGAGGGTGACCTGGAAACCGTCGAGGGCGTCGCCGCCGAGTTCACCGCGGACTATCCCGCCGAGCCCGCCGGCATCTTCCTCCAGGGTGTCCTCATCTACCAGCGTGAGGGTCTCGAAGCAGCCCTGCCGCTCTTCGACACCTTCGACACCCTGGCCTACGACCGTTTCGTCCGCAACTATCAGGAGCTGGAGAGCGAAGAGCGCTTGACGGCCCTGATCACCAAGGACGCCGCCGTTCGTCTGGCCAATCTCTGCGTCGAGGAAGGCCAGATGAGCGTCTATCAGCGCTTCAGCATTCTCGCCCACGATATCGAGGCCACCCGCACCCGGCGCGAACGCTGAGTCCGGCCTCCAACCCTTTACCATCCGTCCGGGAGGAGAAGATGCCCCTCGCCAAGGAACGCAAGCAGGAGATCATCGCCAAGTTTGGTCAGGACGCCGACGACACCGGCTCCACCGAGGTTCAGGTCGCCCTGCTGACCGCCCGCATCAAGGACCTGACCGAGCACTTCCGCACCCACACCAAGGACCACCACGGCCGCCGCGGCCTGCTCAAGCTCGTTTCCAAGCGCCGTCGGCTGCTCAAGTATCTCAAGAACAACGACGAGGAGCGTTACAAGAAGCTCATCGCCGAACTAGGCTTGCGCAAGTAGCACGACAAGCAAAGCCAAGAGGGCGCCCGACAGGCGCCCCGGGGGCGCGTTCGCGCCCCGCCATCAAAAGAGAACGAGACAGAGAAAGAGAGACGCATACATGATCGTCCGCAAAGAAATCCCGGTCGGCAAGGAGAACCTGATCCTGGAGACCGGCAAGATCGCCAAGCAGGCCGACGGAGCCGTGATGGCTTCCTACGGCGACACCTACGTCCTGTCCACGGCCTGCATCGACGACCGCGAGAAACCCGACCTGGGCTTCGTGCCCCTCGTCGTCGATTACCGCGAGCGGCGCAGCGCCGCCGGCAAGATCCCCGGCGGGTTCTTCAAGCGCGAGGGCCGACCCGGCACCACCGAGGTCCTCAACAGCCGCATGATCGACCGCTCCGTCCGTCCCCAGTTGCCCAAGAACCTCAACCGCGAGGTCCAGCTCATCGGCACCGCCTTCTCGGCGGACCCCAACCAGGAAGCCAACGTGGTGGCCATGAACGGCGCCTTCGCCGCCCTGGCCCTCTCCAACATCCCCCACGAGCACATCCTCGGCGCCGTCCGCCTCGGCTACATCGACGACGAATTCATCTTCAACCCCACCGAGGAAGAGATGGAGGAGTCCCTCCTCGATCTCGTCGTCAGCGGCTGCTCCGAGGCCCTGGTGATGGTCGAGGGCCACGCCCGCGAGTTCCCCGAAGATAAACTCGTCGAGGGTCTCAATCAGGCCCATGAGTGCATCGTTCGCATCGTCGGCGGCATCCGCGAGATGGTCGAGACCCTCGGCAAACCCAAACTGGTCTTCCCGGCCCCTGAGATCGACGAAGATTTCCGGACCACGGTCCTCGAACTCCTCGGCGATAAGATGGAACGGGCCGTCCTCGACCACAAGGACAAACTCGAGCGCCACGACGCCATCTGCGCCGTCACCGAAGAGGTGCGCGACGAGCTGGCCGAGAAACTGGAGGGCGACGAGGAACTCGAGAGCAAACTCAAGCTGGCCAAGAACCTGTGTCGCGAGGCCGAGCGCGGGGTCATCCGCCGCACCATCGCCGAAAAGAAGACCCGCATCGACGGCCGCGGATTGAACGAAGTCCGGCCGATTAGCATCGAAGCCCCCGTGCTGCCCCGGACCCACGGCTCTGTGCTGTTCACCCGCGGCGAAACCCAGGCCCTGGTCACCGTCACCCTGGGGACCCCCTCCGACGAGCAGAAGATCGAGGAGCTGACCGGCGAGTACTGGTCCAGCTTCATGCTCCACTACAACTTCCTGCCCTACTCCGTCGGCGAGGTCCGCTTCCTGCGCGGTCCCGGACGGCGCGAGATCGGCCACGGCATGCTGGCCAAGCGCGCCCTCAAGTCCGTCATCCCCGCCAAAGAGGACTTCCCCTACACCATCCGCGTCCTCTCCGACATCACCGAATCCAACGGCTCATCGTCGATGGCCACCGTCTGCGGCGGCTCCCTGGCGATGATGGACGCCGGCGTGCCGCTCAAGGCCCCCGTGGCCGGCGTGGCCATGGGGCTGGTCAAGGACGGCGACGACTTCAACGTCCTGACCGACATCCTCGGCGACGAGGACCACGTCGGCGATATGGACTTCAAGATCGCCGGCACCAGCGAGGGCGTCACCGCCGTCCAGATGGACATCAAGCTCGACGCCCTGCCCGCCGAGGTGCTCACCAAAGCCCTCTCTCAGGCCCGCGAGGCCCGGCTGCACATCCTGGAAAAGATGAACGAAGTCCTCGCCGCCCAGCGCGAGGAGCTCAGCCCCTTCGCCCCGCGTATCCACACCCTGACCATCCCCAAGGACAAGATACGCGACCTGATCGGCCCCGGGGGCAAGGTCATCCGCGCCATCACCGAGGAGACCGGAGCCTCCATCGACATCGAGGACGACGGCACCGTCCTCGTCGCCAGCCCCGACCTGGAAACCATCGAGGCCGCCCTGACGCGCATCAACGCCATCGTCAAGGACCCCGAGCCCGGCGAAATCTACGACGGTAAGGTCACCCGGCTGATGAACTTCGGCGCCTTCGTCGAGATCCTCCCCGGCAAGGAAGGCCTCGTCCACATCTCCGAGCTCGACTGGGGCCACACCGACAAGGTCGAGGACGTCTGCAAGGTCGGCGACGAGATGAAGGTCATGGTCAAGGAGATCGACAGCCAGGGCCGGCTCAACCTGACCCGCAAGCAGCTCCTCGACAAGCCCGAAGGCTACGACGAGAGCAAGGAAAAAAGTCGCGGCGACAACCGCCGCGGCGGTAGCGGCGGCGGTGGTCGACGCCGGCGACGCTAGAAGGGATTTTGATGATGAAACACCTGTCAAGCCTCACCCTCGCCGTCCTCTGCGCCCTGCTGCTGGTCGCCGCCTGCGAGGAAGAAGCCGAAACCACCGACGAGGGAGAAACCTACTCCCTCGTCGAACCCACCCTCGACAAGGAAGCCTATCAGCTTGGCGACCTGCTCAACCTGTCCTACGAAGTCGCCAACCCCACCCTCGATCCCGACACCGGCGAGTACGATGTCTACGTCAACCTCGACGTCACCCGGGACGGCGAGCCCTACGACGCCTACCCGCAGATCGAACACGTCAGCGACGCCGAGCTGCCCCTCAAGCTCAACCACGCCATCGAACTCAACCCCGACGTCTACCTCCCAGGCGACTACGACCTGAAGCTGATGGTCACCAACCGGGTCCAGGACCAAAACGAAACCCTGGAACAGGACCTGAGCTTCACCATCGAGGGTCCCCCACAACCGCCCACACCCACCGAAGGCCCCGGTTCCAACGACGTGGAATCCGAGACCGCAACCCACTAACACCTTGACAAAACCCCCCTTCCGTGCTACCTTTTCCTCACGCCATCGCGGGGTGGAGCAGTGCGGTAGCTCGTTGGGCTCATAACCCAAAGGTCGCAGGTTCGAGTCCTGCCCCCGCAACCAAGGGGGGCTGGTATTAGCCCCCCTTCCTACTACAGTTTAGCTTTAAACAAAGGGAGGCTGGTATTAGCCCCCCGCCGCCACTGAAGGGTATTCCCGGCGGACCGCAGGGGATTCATCCCCCGGGTCCGCCCCAGGTGAACCAGAACCGCTCTCCCTCCCGGCCCGGATAACAAAGCCCGGATAACAAAGAGGTTGCTTACACGTAGGGCGGGGGCTCCGCCCCCCGCCGCCACTGAAGGGTATTCCCGGCGGACCGCAGGGGCTTCATCCCCCGGGTCCGCCCCAGGTGAACCGGCGGCTCACCTATCTCTCACAGAACTCGACTCGCTCCCGGCTGTAGGTGGGCACTTGCACTCGGGCAAAAGCCAGCCTCAGCGTCTCGGCGACGGCATCCGCGCCCCGCGCCAGAGAGCGACAGCGTACATTGAAGGAATAGGGTGTGATGCTTTTCTCGGGCAGGTAGAGCATCTCGACGAAGCTCTTCCGCTCGCCCTTGATACCGCTGTTGGAGATTGGGGGCACAAGGCATCCAGCCACAGGGCGCTTCCCGCCAAGCTCTCTCAGTCGTGCGGCGTACAGCGCAGCGGTTGAATTGTCGGGGTATTTATTCAGGATAAAGAGCAGAACGGCTCTTGGCCAAGTGGCTAGATCAGACCAGAAAGCATCCGGCCTTTCTCCTTGCCTTTCTCCTTGTAAAACTCCAAGTAGATTATAGGGGTCCAACAGAAGCAGTTGGGGTGGGGGCTGTTGTGTTGGTATCCCTGCAAGCGCTCTGTAGCCATCGTTGTCTATGGGAGTCACGATTGTATAGCCGGCTTGTTGTAATGCGTCGCGCTTGTTGGCATCCTCATCGAAGCAATGAATGCTGGATTTCGGTATGAGGCGTTCGGCTAGACCCGTGCTCCCCAGATACCGGCCCCGAGACAACGCATCGGATTGCGCCTCCCGCAGAAGCAGATCGGCGGGCGCCGCCAGTAATCGTTCTCCGACCGCTTGCGCAGCCTCGTACTCAGGTTGACCCGCGAAGGGATCGTAGAAACAGCCGCCTCGCGGCAGCCAATCCAGACAGCGCAGCAGCCATTCGTGCTTGATCAGATCCCCGACGTTACCAGCATCATATCGCATCGGATCCCCTTTCATATGAGGTGTTTTTATTATCAGATATCCTACTGACGCATTGCGTCAATGCTTGCCGGAAAGGAAAAGGCATTATGGAACTTGTTCGGACCAAATCATGGCCGGTATTGAAAGACTCGCCTAGCGGGTATTCGCTGCCCGGGTGCGTCCGTCTTTGATACCGCTGCATTAATGCACGGTCTTGTTACTTGATAATGAGGCGGTTATGAGTCGAGTAGCAATCGGATCATCGTTACCTGCAAGCTACCAGGCAAGGTAAGCTATCCACCGAGCGCGCCCCCGGCAGCCGCCGCATTTTAATTGCTGATAAGTGCAGGCTTATCAGCTGCTACACCTGTGTTATCAGCGGAATACAATCACAACCTGGTCCGAGCAGGGTAGGCGATCCCAAGGAAAAACGGGGACCGATGGAGTTACCCATCTCCCCGCCCCGTTTGCTGAAAAGGTTGTTCCAGACCGCCCTCACTCCATCAGCCCCCGCTCGTACTCCTCCTTGAACCGCGCTATCCCCCGGTAGATGGCGTAAGCGGCCTCGTGCTGGTAGGCGGGGTCGCTGAGCAGGGCCTCCTCGCTCTCGTTGGTCAAGAAGCCTACCTCGACAAGGATCGAGGGCATGCGGGCCTCGCGCATGACGTGGAAGTTGGCCTGCTTGACGCCGCGGTCGTAGCAGCCCAGGTACTCGAGCATCGATTGCTGGACGCAGGTGGCCAGGCGCTGGCTCTCTTCGAGGTACTCGTTCTGGATCAGCGAGCCGAGGATCAGGGACAGTTCGTCGCCGGCGGCCTCGGGGGGCAGGTCTGGGTCGAGGGCGAAGTCGGCGTTCTCGAGCTGGGCCAGGGCGCGGGCCTCCGTGGTCTGGGCCTGGGCCAGGTAGAAGGTCTCGGCGCCGTGGGCGTGGGTGTTGGAGTGGCCGTTGAGGTGGATGGAGATGAACAGGTCGGCGTCGGCGCGGTTGGCCATCAGCGTGCGGCCGTCCAGGCCGATGGTGCTGTCGGCGGTGCGGGTCAGGATGACCTCGAGGCCCAGGTGGCGTTCGAGCATCTGGGCCAGGAAGAGGCAGAGCGGCAGGACCTCGTGCTTCTCGACGTGGCGGCCGCTCCAGGAGCCGGTGCCGATGTGCTCACCGCCGTGGCCGGGATCGACGACGACGCGGCGGATACGCAGGCGCTCGAAGTTGGCGTCGGGGATCAGCTCGGCGGGGTCGGAGCCGTAGACGTCGCTGAGGGTGAGGCGGAAGGCGTCGCCGTGGCGCTCGGCGCGGTAGCGGTATTCCCCGGGCCAGAGCAGGACGCGCACCTCGTAGCCCGCCCCCCGGCGCCGGGGGCGCAACAGGAGGCGGTCGACGAAGCCGACGCCGGGGTGGGTGCTCAGGCCGTCGGGGGTGAAGGCCGCCGGCAGCTCGAGGACCAGGGCGCTGCCGCTCTGCCGCACCACCAGGCCGTCGAGGTTCTCGAGGGTGCCCTCGACGACCGTCGCCGGGCCGTCGTTGAAAACCGCCAGCTCGGGTCCGGCGGCGAAGACCACTTCGCCCATGATCACCTCGCCGGCGGGTTCGGGGGTTTGCGCGGCGACGACGACGGCGCAGGCCAGCAGGACGACGGGGAGACGACGCATCGTCAGGCCTCCAGCTCCAGCACGGTGATGTGGTCGTTGGTGTAGATGCAGATGTCGGCGGCGATCCGCAGGGACTTTTCCGCCACCGCGACGGCGTCGAGGTCGGTGTGTTCGAGGAGGGCGCGGGCCGCGGCCCGGGCGTAACCGGCGCCGGAGCCCACCGCCGCCGTCGGGCCATCGGGCTTGATGACCTCGCCGGAGCCGGAGACGAGGAGGGTCTCCTCACGATCGGCCACCAACAGCAGGGCCTCCAGCCGTCGCAGGTATTTGTCCGTACGCCACTGCTTGGCCAGCTCGAAGGCCGCCTTGGCCAGGCTGCCCGGATAGTCGGTGATCATGGTCTCGAACTTCTCGAACAGGGTCAAAGCGTCGGCCACGCCGCCGGCGAAACCGGCCAGCACGCGACCCTTGTTGAGGGTGCGCACCTTGACGGCGCCACCCTTGAGCACGGTGTCGTTGAAGGTCACCTGGCCGTCGCCGGCCAGGGCCACCCGCTCGCCGCGGCGGACGCACAGTACGGTGGTGGCGCGGAGGTTGTCCATTCTTTCTTTCCCCGGTTGTCGGTCCCGTCAATTCTACCATAGGCGGTGGGGGGCTTGAGCCGGCGGGCGTGGATCATCATGGGCCCGCCGCCGCTGGAAGCACGCAGGACGGACAAACTAGCTGACAACCTTAGTTAAGGTAATCCAGTAAGGGAACGCTAGTTTTTTTTAGGGATCACACACGATCATGGACCAATCAGGATGCTGTTGGGGTAATCTAGCATGCCGGGATCGTTTCTTTGGTTGAAGCTGAACGACTCTTCCCTGATAAAGAGCCTGAAGGTGCGCTTTAAGACGCCGTGGTCGGATATTAGGCGGTGTTTGGCGTAGCCCCGGAAGCTCTCGAGGCCGTTGATATGATTCTTTCCGTTGGCGAACTCTTCCTGGTGATTGATCCTCTTGTGATGGAAGCCGTTGAATGAGACAGCTTGTAATAGGCCTTCCAGCCGTCGTAGTAGAAGCTCGAGCCCAGCTCGGCCTCCCGATCGGCGGCGATACGCTCGCCAATGATACGCTAGTACTTGGCGACCGTACTGGGATGGACGCCGACCCTCTTGGCCTTCCCGGCTGCGGTTGCTTCAAGCCACAACAGCACGGCGATCAACTCGCGCTGTTCTAAGGCGCTCGCACATCCGCCGCCCGTCACCTAACCTGTTGTGATAGCGATAGTTACACTTCGCACACTTGACGTGCCTGTCAGGATTACTCTTTGAGCCGGCGGCCACAGCGCCTCCTTTACTTGTGGCATGAAAGCATCCTGGTAACTCTCATGACTACAAGACAATCACACATATGACGACCCATGAGCGTTAAGGTATCCCTTTATCAATTCCGACAAAGGCGATCAGCACTTTAAAGCCATTCCGATTGTCCAGTGTTGTTGTGTCAGTAGTTGAACGGTTCGACCCGGGCGATCCTGGTTCGGCTTGTCCGGGGCGGCTGACCTCCCCGATGAACGTAAAAACTGAGCAACCACTAACCATTACGTTGAGACCACTGTTCACCCAAAACGGCCACGGCCGGTTGAAACACTGCTGCCTGCTGGTCTTCGATCAGCCGATCAGCCTTCGTGACGTTGAGAGATTGCCCATCCACTCGCGACTGAATGCTTCTGATGCGCGTGCGAGGCCTGATCAAGCGGCCGGGGCTACAGCTGCCGTTCAGTTGTCGGGGTTCTCACCCAGCACTTCCTCTCGTTAACCGCGGCAGGGATGATGGGCTTCTGTTGGAGGCTTTTCCCCCGGGCACCACGTCGGCGGTGGTTGAAAAACGTCGGAACCCGTGGCAATATTATCCCGTTGTCAGCAGCGCCCCGCCCGCCGATCACCACCGCGCCAAAGGAGCCCGCCGTTGCCCGAGTTCCCCTTTCCCGATCCCGCCTACGCCGACAACGCCAAGGTCGAGGAGCTGGCCCGCCTGTTGCGCTGCGAGATCGTCTGCATGACGCACCGCGCGGGTTCCGGACACCCGGGCGGTTCCCTGTCGGCCGTCGAGATCATCGCTCTGCTCTACACCCAGGTCATGCGTCACGATCCGGCCGCCCCGGAGCATCCGGAGCGCGACTGCTTCGTCCTCTCCAAGGGCCACGCCTGTCCGGTGCTCTACGCCATGCTGGCCCACGCGGGTTACTTCCCGCCCCGGGAGCTCTGCAGCCTGCGCAAGATCGATCACCTGCTGCAGGGTCACCCTTCGGTGCACATCCCCGGCGTCGACGCCAGCACCGGCTCCCTGGGCCAGGGGCTGTCGATCGCCAACGGCCTGGCCCTGGCGTCCAGGCTCGACGGCTCATCCCGCCGGGTCTACTGCATGCTGGGCGACGGTGAGCTCGACGAGGGTCAGGTCTGGGAGGCGGCGATGACGGCGGCCCACTACAGGCTCAACAACCTGACGGCCATCGTCGACCGCAACGGGTTGCAGATCGACGGCGACACCGAGGAGGTGATGGCCCTCGAGCCCCTGGACGAGAAGTGGGAGTCCTTCGGCTTCGAGGTCCTGGAGTGCGACGGCCACAGCCTGCCCAAGCTGCGCGAGGCCTTCGCCGCGGCGGAAAACAGCGAACGGCCGGTCTGCCTGATCGCCCACACCCACAAGGGCCAGGGGGTCAGCTTCATGGAGGACGTCGCCGGCTGGCACGGCAAGGCCCCCGATGAGGAGCTGTTCCGCAAGGCCATTCACGAGCTGGCCGGCTGCGAGCCCTACGAGGAGCGCTGCTGCCTGAAATACCTGCAATCCTCGGCGAAGGGGGGTGGGGCCGAATGACGCTCAATCCCGCTATGCAGTTGCGGCCCCTTGGGGAAGCCGCCGACAAGAATACCTGGCGGGCCTGCAAGAAGGCCTACGGCGCGGCGCTGCTCGATCTGGCCCAAGAACGGCCCGCGGTCGTCTGCCTGGACGCCGATCTGGCCAACTCCACCGAGGGCAAGCGCATCCGCGACGCCGAAGACCGGTCGGTGTCCCGGCGCTTCTTCGACGTCGGCATCAGCGAGCAGGACCTGGTGGGCACGGCGGCCGGGCTGGCCCTGGCGGGCAAGCTGCCCTACGCCAACAGCTTCGGGGTTTTCCTCTCCGGGCGGGCCTGGGATCAGATCCGGGTCAGCGTCTGCTATCCCAACCTCAAGGTCCGCTTCGGCGGCCCCTACGGCGGGATCACCGTCGGGCCCGACGGCTCGACCCACTTTGCCATCTCCGACATCGCCCTGTTGCGCAGTCTGCCCAACCTGAGCCTGGTCAGCGCCGCCGACGCCGCCCAGGTCGGGCCGATCCTCCGCGGCACCGTCGATGTCGACGGTCCGGTCTACATCCGCATGGGCCGGGTGCCCCAGCCCGTGGTGACCACGGAGCGCACCCCCTTCGTCCACGGCCGCATCGACGCCTACCGCGCAGGGGGCGACCTGGCTGTCTTCGCCACCGGGCACATGGTCTACTACGCCCTGCGGGCCGCCGAGATCGTCAAGAAGCTCCACGGCGTGGAGGCCGCCGTGCTCAACGTCTCGACGATCAAGCCCCTGGACGTGGAGACCGTTATCGACTTCGCCGAGCGCTGCGGCCGAGTGGCCACCGTCGAGGAGCACAACATCTACGGCGGTCTGGGCGGCGCCGTGGCCGAGGTGCTGGCCGAGCACGCCCCCACGCCGCAGAAGATCATCGGCGTGCGCGACGTCTTCGCCGAGTCCGGCGAGCCCGACGAGCTGCTGAAAAAATACGGCCTGGATACGAAAGGGGTGGCCAAGCAGCTCTGCGCCTTCCTCGAGGTGCCCTATCAGGAGGGCTTCTACGAGGCCGATTAGGTGGAGTTCTCCAGGATGAAACTGACCGGGCGGCTGCAGCGGGTCGCCCGGTTTTCATACCGCCCACCAGAGATGAAGCGGGGCGCCGCGAACGGTAACCGGGGGGGTCGGCGTTGACGGAAAAATGGCGGGGTCGGAGACCCCGCCCTACAGGGCAATCGGATAGCGGTTGCTGTCTTGCTGCGATCCGCTGTAGGGGCTGGATTATAAACCCGCCCGCGGGCTGCCGCGCATGGCAACCGGGGGCGGTTCGGCGTTGGCGCGCCAAGGGCGGGGTTCTCAACCCCCCGCCCTCCCGCTTCATAAAACCGCCGATAAGCTTTCGCGGCGACTGTCGTCGCTCGCCGAAAATCACTCCAGCAGACTGCGCACCAGAGCCTCGAAACGCTCGGCCAGCTCGGCGGCCGGGACGTTCTTCTCGACGATCTCGCCGCGCAGGAACAGGTCGCCGCGTTCCCGGCCGCCGGCCACCCCGGCGTCGGCGTGACGGGCCTCGCCGGGACCGTTGACCACGCAGCCCATCACCGCCACGGTCAGGGGCTGCTCGATGTCGGCCAGGCGGCGCTCCATCTCGACCACCAGGCCCTCGAGGTCGTAGGCGCAGCGGCCGCAGGTCGGGCAGCTGATGATCTCGACGCCGCGCCGGCGCAGGCCGCAGGCGCCCAGGATGTGCCAGGCGGCGCGGACCTCGTCGACCGGGTCTGCGGTCAGGCTGACCCGGATGGTGTCGCCCAGGCCCTCGAGCAGCAGGGCGCCGATGCCCAGGGCGCTCTTGACCAGTCCGGCGGTGCGGGCCCCGGCTTCGGTGACGCCGAGGTGCAGGGGGTGGTCCGTCCCTTCGGCCAGCAGGCGGTAGGCGGCGATGGTCAGCCGGACGTCGGAGGCCTTGGCGCTGATTTTTATCTGGCGCAATCCCGCGTCTTCCAGCAATTTCACTTCTCCCAGGGCGCTCTCGACCATCGCGGCGGCCGTCGGTCCGCCATGGCGGGCCTCGAGTTCCGTATCGAGGGAGCCGGCGTTGACACCGACGCGGATCGGGATGCCGGCGCCCTCGGCGGCGGCGGCCACCCGGCGGATCTCGCCCGCGTCGCGCAGGTTGCCCGGGTTGAGCCGCAGTCCGTCGACACCGGCGTCGACGGCGGCCAGGGCCAACTCGGCGGAGAAGTGGATGTCGGCCACCAGGGGCAGGGGACAGACGCTGACGAGTTCGGGCAGGGCCCGGGCCGCCCGGCGGTCGGGCACGGCGACGCGGACCAGCTCGCAGCCGACGGCGGCCAGACGCTCGATCTGCTCCAGCGTGGCGGCCAGCTCGTGGGTCGGGGTGTTGGTCATCGACTGCACGCTGACCGGCGCCCCGCCGCCGATGGGCAGACCGCCGAGGACGATGCGCCGGGTACCCTCGCGTAGCGTTCGTTCGGCCATCGGGATCCTCTTTAGCTGAAGCGGACGTGTCGCACGGACTAGGTGGCGTCGGCGGTTAGATGACGGCGCAGGACGGCCCGCCTGGGCGAGGGGCGGGCGACCTCGACGAAACCCAGGCGCAACAGGCTCGGATACAGGCCCATGTAGAGTGAAGCGTCGCTGCGGTCTGCGCTTGCGGGCAGGGCGGGGTAGGCTTCGACGACCCGCGCTCGTCGCTCCCGGGTGTAATCCACCGCCAGTTCCGCCAGCGGGGCGAAAAGGCCCCCGCCGCGCCATTCCCGGGCGATGAAGCAGCATGTGAGCGACCAGACCGGGGTGTCGTCGATCCGTCGGAGTACAGGGGAACGGTCGAGGACGGGGAAATCTTCCCGCGGGGCGACGGAGCACCAGCCGACGGCCTCGTCCCGCTCATAGGCAAGTATTCCGGGTACGACACCGGATTCGACCAGGGCTTTCAGGGCTTAGCGGTTGCCTGCGCCGTATTGCTCCTCGAATGTCCGCCGCTTTATGCGCCAGTACATGCACCAGCAGCCGGCGAAGCGGTGACCGCGGGCGAAAAGACGCTCCAGGTCCGGCCAGGCCGCCAAAGTCAACGGTACTCCGCGTAGCGGAGATTCGGCGCTCATGTCTCGCCGTCCGGGGTGTCCTCCTCGACGGCCGCCAAACCGCCGTCCTCGACCTCGGCTTCGCGCTTGCGGCCGCGGCGGGATAGTTCGCCCAGGCTGAGACCCTCACGGACCAGGAACACCGCCCCGATGAGGATATAGGGCACCACCTGGGTGACGTGGAGCAGGACGGCGAAGGCCCCCGCCATGCCCTTGGCCGCCGTCTCGCCGTAGAGGGCGCCGATGGCCGGGGCGGCGGTCAGCAGACCCAGGGCGCCGAAGGACTCGAAGATGCCGATAAAACCCGGCGCCGAGGGGAAGACCACCCCCAGGCAAACGTAGGCCATCGTCACCAGACTGGTGTACCAGGGGATGACGACGTCGAAGCCCGCCGGCGGCAGGGCCCGGGCGAAGGGCATGGCCTCGATGATCGGAACGTAGGACAGCGCCGCCAGGCTCCAGATGCCGATAGACAGTCCGATGGCCCCCCAGAGCCGTCCCTTGTGGTTGAAGATGTGCAGCCCGTCGCCGAACTGGATGAAAAACTCGCGCACCTTTTCCCGGGCCTTGACGCCGAACAGCCGTGCCGGCAGACTGAGCAACCGCGCCGTGGCCTCGCGCCGGTAGTAGAGCACGACGATGGCCACGCAGCCCAGGACGTACACCAGACCGACGCCGATGGCCAGCCCCGTCTTGAGCATCCCGCCGAAGGGGATCAAGAACACCACCAGAATGAAGATCCCCATGATCACCAGACCGTCGAGGATACGGACGAAGATCACCGTGGCCAGGGCGCTGGAGTATTTGTAGCCCGTGTTCTTGCTGACGACGAGGGGGCGGATCAGCTCCCCCGCGCGCAGGGGCAGTACTCCGTTGGCCATGAAGCCGATCATCGTCCCGCTGGCGGCGTTAGCGAAACTCACCGGATGGATGGAATCCAGCAGCAGCTTCCAGCGCCAGATCCGCCCGATGTAACTGACGGACAGGGGGACGATCCACCACAGCAGTACGCCGTAGTCGGCCATACGGAAGCCGTCGACCATGGCCTCGAGGTCGATGTCGGAGAAGAACCACCAGAGCAGGCCGCCGGAGACGACCAGACCGAGCCAGAAGCGCCAGTTTTTCAGCAAGCGGATTCCTCCGACGGAAACGGCGGCGGGAAAAGAGATAGCGGACCTGACGGCTGATTTTAACACGCCGTGCCGCCCGTGGCGACTGCGGAACGTCGAATCACCCGCCCTCGACGCGGGAGCTTGGACCCGACCGGCCACTCTGCTAGAATAGTTCCATGCTCGAACGCTTGCGCTCCGATCGCAGCCTCAGCTTGCTCTATATCGGTCTGGCCTATCTGCTCGCGGGGGCCGCGGCCCGGCTCACCGCCGGGGCCGCCGCCGAACTGCACCCCCTCTGGCGGCTGGCCCTGGCCGACCTGACCGCCACCCTCGTCGTTTTTGTATTCAGTGTCGTCGCCGACAACTCCAGTGTCTACGATCCCTACTGGAGCCTGCTGCCGATCGCCGCGGTCCTCTGGTGGACTCTGGAGCACCCGGGGGCCGACCCCCTGCGCCGCTGGCTCGTTGTCGGTCTGGTCGCCCTCTGGGGCCTGCGGCTGACGGCCAACTGGCTGCGCCGCTGGCGGGGCCTGGGCGACGAGGACTGGCGCTACCGGGACATTCGCGCCTTCAGCGCCCGTTGCTACTGGCCGGTCTCGCTGGGGGCTATCCACCTGTTGCCCACCGTGGTGGTCTTCACCGCCCTGGTTCCTCTATACCCCGTACTGACGTCCAGCCGTCCCTGCGGTATTCTCGACGCCGTCGCCGCCCTGGTCACCCTGGGGGCCGTCGTGCTGGAGACCGTCGCCGACGAGCAGTTGCGGCGTCACCTTGCCGACGAAGACGCCGCTGGTCTACTGACCGACGGGCTCTGGGGCTGGGTGCGCCATCCCAATTACACCGGCGAGGTCGCCTTCTGGTGGGGACTGTGGCTGTTCGTCCCGGCGGCGGCGCCGACGGCCTGGTGGTGGACCCTCCCCGGACCGCTGCTCATGACCGCCCTGTTCGTCTTCGTCAGCGTTCCGCTCAAGGATCGGCGGATGCTCGGCCGCTATCCTCAATACAGACAACACCGCCGGCGCCTGCCGGCTCTGTTCAACCTGCCGCGCTCGGGCTGACCCCGTCCGTCGGAGCGGGCCGGCATAATAAACACCGAGGTGAGTCTGCGCCGCGAGACCCCGGAGGTCGTCGCCGACCACCCGGTCGCCGCAACCGGCACGGTTTTTGCATCTCGGCGACCGTTGGGGCTGCGGCAACGGTCGGCCTCCGCAAAAACCGTGCCGGTTCCGGCGCCGGGTCGCGCGGGTTGCCGCGGGTCGCGCGGGTTGCCGCGGGTTGCGTTGATGAGGCGGAGGTCTCGCGGCGCGGTCGCGAAACGGTAGGAACTCTCCTGACTCGTTCACACTCCCGATGGGGTAAGATGATCGAAGACGACGAACTCGAGGGTGAATGCTGGCTGGTCACCGGTTCGAGCGCGGTCCGCCGCCGGTTGATCGACGAGCTGGCGACGGCGGGGAGAGCCCGGCCGGGGCTGCGGGTGCTCGGGTTGGACGAGCTGGTCGAGCGTTTGGACGGCGGACTGTCCGGGCATCGTCGGCTGGTCCGTCGCGGCGAGCCGGTGTTGGTTCTGGCCGGGCTGCTGCGCGGGCACGCCGCCGAGCTGAGCTACTTCGACGCCTTCGTCGCCGAGGGCGAAGCGGCGGTCGAGGCCGTCGCCGCGCCGTTGGCCGAGGCCTTGCGCCGCCTGGACGAGTCGGGAAAGGTTCCCGGTGGTTCGGCCAAGCGCCGGGACCTGGCGCGGCTGCTCGAGCTGCGTCGGGCCGAGTTCACCCGTCTGGGGCTGGAGGAGCCCTTCGAGCGTCAGCGCCGGTTGGCGAAGCTGCTGCGCGCCGGGGAGCTCGAGGCGCCGCCGAACCTCGTGCTGGTCGAGCCGGATCACCTGGCCCCGGCCCGACGGGAGCTGCTGGAGGCTCTGTCCGAGGGCTGTGGGGTGCGCGTCGTGCCGGGGGCCGAATTCGCCCTGCCGGCGTCATCGTCGACGGCCTATCTAGGGCGCAGCCGGGAGCTGTTCGCGTCGCCGGGGTTCGCGGTCGAAGCCGAGGAGGGGCCGCTGCGCCGCGAGGAACTGGTGAGCTGGCTGTTCGACGGCGGAGAGCGCCCGAACGGCGCTTATCCGGAGCTGCGGTTGCGCCGGGCGCTGGATCGGCGGGACGAGGTGGTCGCCGCGGCGCGGGAGATCAAGCGCCGCGTCGTCGCCGGAGAGCCGCTGGAGGGCTTCGCGATCGTGGCGCCGGATTTGGGACCTTACGTCGCCCTGCTGGCCGCCGAGCTGGCCTCCCGGGGCATCCCCTTCAGCTTGCCCGGTGGCGAGCCGTTGTTCGCCGGGGTGCCGAGCCAGGTCGTGCTGGCCCTGCTCGATGTGCTGGCGCGCCCGGGTCGGGCGGAACTCCACGCCTACTGGAGCCATCCCGCCGTCCGGCCGCCGCGGTTGCCGGAGCGGGACGAGGTACGGCGGCGCCTGGCCCGTTTTCAGCAGTACCTGCCGCCGGCGCCCTCGGATCGCGAACCCGCCGAGTTCTGGAGCGCGGCGGAGCTCGAGGGCGCCCTCGAGCCCGGGGCCTTCGATTACCTGGCCCGTCGCGCCGGGGTCAGCGGCTTGCCCCGGGGCTGGGAGGGCCGTCTGGACGTCGGAGAGCGCCTGGTCCAGGCCTGGCTGCTGCCGGTGCTCAACGAGCTGCGCCGTCGGGTGCTGGATCGGCGGGGCGCGGATGGCGTTTTCGAGCGACCGGACGAGGTCGAGCGCCTCCGTCGGCGCCTGGCCGAACTGGTCGCCGTCGTCGGCGAGTTGGAGCGCCTGGAACGGCTGCGGGATCCGCAACTCGAGCTGGGCGAGCTGCTGGCGGGGCTGCGTCTCGAACTCGAGGCCCGTGGTTTCCGGGCCGAGCTGACCCGTAACCTTCTCGACCAGTTGCGGCGGGCGACGGCGGGGGTGACGGCGGAGCGGGCGATCACCGAACGCCGCCGGACCGAGGCCGTCGTCCGCTCCCTCAACGAGCTCGAGGCCGCGCTGACGGCCGTCGGTGAGCTGGCCCGCTTCGCCCGTGATCGGCTGGGCCGCCCCCTGAGCGGTGTCGGCCGGTTGCGTCGCCTGCTGGAGGCCGAGCTGGCCGCCCGTTCGGTCCGCGTCCCCGGTCCCGACCGCTCGCTGACCATCCTCGGGTTGAAGCAGACGGCGGGTTGGCGGCCCCGGAAGGTCTTTCTCCTCGGGCTGACCAACGAGGATTTCCCGCTGCGTGAGCGCGGCGGGCTGTTGTCCGGGCTCGAGTCGATTGACGAGCCCGACCTCGGGGATCAATCCCGCTACCTGTTGGCCCGGTTATTGTGGCGCGCCGAGGGCTTGCTACTCAGCCATCCACGCTGGACCGCCGACGGCGAGAGCGAGCCGGCGGCGCCTTTCAACGACCTGGTCAAGCTGTTGGGCGTTGCGGAACGCCGAGGCGACGACACCGCCCGTCATCCCACCTCGCCCGCCGAATTGATCGCCCATCACCCCGCTCATCCCGCCGTCGACGGGCTTCGGAGTCGCGGCGCCCGGCGCACCGCCGAGCTTCTCGCCGCGGCGACCGACCTCGAGCCCGGTCCCGTTGACGGACTGGTCGATCCCGCTGCGCTGGAGACCCATCCCCCCGGTGACGAGAGCGGCGAGTTGTCGGTAAGTGGACTGGAGGTCTATCTGCATTGCCCGCGACGCTTCTTCTTCGAGCAGATCCTGCGGGTGCGCGAGCTGCCCGAGGTCACCGCAGAGGCCGAGGCCGACGTCATCGGCAGCGTGGCCCATCGGGCCTTGGAGCTGTTCTTCAGCGGCCGACGCGGTGTAGCGGGTTTGAACGAGCCCTGGCGGGAGCCCCTCGGAGGAGCGAACTGGGCGACGGCCTGCGAGCGGATGCTGGACTGCGCCGCCCGGGCCTTCGTCGAGGTCGGCTGGCTCGACGAGCGCGACGAACCGCGCCGGCGGATTCGCGAAGGCCTGAGCGATGCCTCCGCCGCCCTGGACGCTCAGCGGCTGGAGCTGGTCGAGGGTCTGGAGCGGCCCGAGGCCGGACCACCCTTCGGCGTGCTCAAGGGGGCCCTGTTCCTCCAGCGCCGCCTGATCGGCACACTGCCCGCCCGGGTGGAATGGTTCTTCGGCGGCGCCGCCGGCGGTTCCCTGGTGCTGGGCGATCTGCGCCTGCGCGGCAAGATCGACCGGGTGGATCTCGACGAGGACGACGGCCTGCTGTCCGTCTACGACTACAAGACCGGACGCTCGTCCCACAGCCCCAACGACCTCGGCAAGGGGGCCGCCGGGCTGCGCGATTTACAACTGCCACTCTACGCCCTGGCGGCGCTGCAGTCCCTGGAGCGACCACCCGCCCGCGTCCGCGCCGCCGAGATCCGCCTGGCCGAGAAGTTCCGCCACCTGCCCCTGGACGACCCCGCCCAGGAACAACCCAAGTGCGGTGGGCTGCACGAGAAGGTCGCCGTAGGAAAGAGCAAGCGATCCTGGACCTTCGATTACGCTTTCTCGCGCGCCATGCTGGACTACGTTCGCCGGAGCGCCGAGGAGCTCTGGTCGTCGATCATGGACGGCCGCTTCCATCCGCCGGAGAAGCTCAATGACAACGATTGCCGCCGGTGCCCCTTCACGGCGGCCTGCGGCGAAGACAATCGTCACCAACGCCTGGCCCGCTTGCTGGCCGGGCGGGACGGCGGCGAGAACACTGGGGGCGGCGACGATGAGCAAGGGTAAATCCTACCGGTTGAGCGAGGAACAGGCGCCGGCCGCCGACATCGGCCGCTCGGTGATCGTCTCCGCCGGGGCCGGTTCGGGCAAGACCCGGGTGCTGACCGCCCGCTACCTGCGCCTACTACGCCAGGGTGTCGAGCCCGCCGCCATCGTTGCCGCGACCTTCTCGCGCAAGGCCGCCGCCGAACTGCGCCGCCGCATCGACGAGGCCCTGGCCGAGGCCTTCCACCGGCGGTTGCTGGAGGACATGGCCCTGGACGAGGTGGAGCGCCGGCGTCTACTGCGGGCCCGGGAGCGACTCACCGAAGGCCATATCGGCACCATCCATTCTTTCTGCCAGTATCTGCTGGCCGTCGAACCGACCTTGATCCCCGACCGCCCCGACTTCGGTATCCTGGACCAGCTCGAGGCCGACCGGGTGCGCCGGGCGGCCGTCGAGCGCGCCGTGGCGGCCAGCGAGCCCCTGACCAGCAACCTGGCCAGGTTGCGCAAGGCCGGTTACTCCCTCTACGATATCCGCCGGACTACTGCGCAGCTGCTGAACCGTCGCTGGGAGTTGGCCGAGGCTCGTGACAACCACCATCTCGGCCCCGCGGAGCTCAAGCGGCTCTACCACCGCTCCCTGACGGCGGTCTATTCCCGCTTCTTAATCAAGCTGCCTCCGGATCCCCGCGGCTTGATCGACGAGCTGCTGGCCGACGAGGCCGTCGTCGGACTGCTGGCCGACAAGGAGCTCAACGGCGAGAGCGCTCTGCAGGCCCTGCGGGCCATACGGGAGAGCCTGCGGCGGATGCTCACCGATCCGACGGCGCTGACGACGGCGGAGCTGGAGCGTCTGCGGGCTTGCAAGAGCCCGCCGGGGATAAACAAGAATAAGCTCCACGATTGCAACATCTTCAGCGAGATCAGAAAGGCGTCCGCCGGCCTGCCCGAAGCCCCGCCGACCCTCGAGGACGAGGAGCGGGCCTACGAGCTGACCGCCGTCTTGTTCGCCTGGCTCGACGAGGTTACCGCCGAGTACGAGCGGCTCAAGGTCGCCCGTCGCATTGCCGATTACGACGACCTCCTCGACCGCGCCGCCGCCGGGCTTGCCGAGCGCCCCGCCCTGGTGCGCAGCCTGCGTCGGCGCTTCCGTCACTTCCTCGTCGACGAGTTCCAGGATACCGATCCGCGCCAGTGGGAGATCATCCGCGCCCTGGGGCTGCCCGCGGAGGACGAGATCGCCGACGGCTCCCGGACCCTGTTCATCGTCGGCGATCGCAAGCAGGCCATCTACGGCTTCCGCGGCGGTGATAACACCGTCTTCCGTCGCGCCGAGGCCGAACTCGTCGCCCACGACGGCCTGGGCTGCAAGCTCAAGGACAATTACCGCTCCCGCGAGGCGATGCTGAAGTTCGTCAATCCGTTCTTCGAAGCCCTCTTCGGCGCCGATCGTGAGCTGCTGAGCGCCCGGCCGCACAGCTCCACCGCTGTGGAGCCCCAGTTGATGGCGGCGGCCCGAGAGGATCGCGCCGGCGGCTCCGTCGAACTGCTGGAGCCCGCCACACCCTTCAAAAACGACCAGAGCCTCAAGGAGGCCCTGCTGGCCGCCCGGGCCGTCGACGACCTGCTGGCCGGTCGTCTGGACGGGATCCCCGCCCTGGCGGATTACCCCGACGACGCGGTCCACGAGCGACGCCGACCCCTCGTCGGAGTCTTGGCCCGGACCCACGGCCGCCTGGCCCTGCTCGCCGGCGCCCTGGACCTGCTCGGTCGCGGCGACGATTACGCCCTGGGACGGGGTGGACTGTTCAACGGCCCCGAGGCCGGCTGGCTGCGCGCCGCCCTCGGCGCACTGACAGACCCCCGGGACGGCGTCTCCCTGGCCGCCCTGCTGCTGTCGCCCTGCGGCGGCTTCGACTACAATGATCTGCTGAGGCTGCGCAACCTGGCCCGCGAGCGCGACCGTTCCTGGATCGGCCTGGTGCTCAGCGACCAAACCGCCGAACTGGGACCGTCCTGGGTCGACTTCCACCAGCGCTGGCGCTCCTGGCGCCGGGCCGCCGCCGTCGGCGGAACCTCCCGCCTGATCAACCAGATAATGCGCGATACCGGCCTGGAGGCCGGGCTGCGCGCCCGGGGCCGGGGTGAATCCTGGCGCTGCCTGCAGCAGCTTGTCGAACTGATTGCCGCCCGGGAACGCACCGGTGAATTGACCGGACCGGCGGCGACCCTGGAGTGGCTGCGCGACAATGAAAACTCCGGGGAGTTCGACGCCCCGCCACCCCCCTACGCCCCCGTGGTCCTCATGACCATGCACGCCGCCAAGGGGCTCGAATTCCCCGTAGTCCTGCTGCCCTTTCTCGGAAAGGCGCCGCGGATCGGAAGTGACGGTAGAGCCCGTCTGGAATCGGACCCTGCCGGCGAGCGCCGCCTGGTCGTTCAGGTGCGCGACAACGCCGCCCCCTTCAAGCTCAAGTGGACCGCCCTCGGCGAAGCCCTCGGCCGGGCCGCCGACCGCGCCGTCGTCCTGGAGGAGAAACGCCTGTTCTACGTCGCCTGCACCCGGACCCGTGATCACCTGCTGCTCCTCCAGTCCAAGCTCGGCCAGACGGCCAACCTGACCGGTGAGTACGCCGGCGGCAAACCCGCGGCCTGGATGGGCTGTCTCTTCGAACCGGGAACCGGCGACGAGGTGAAGCTGCGCCACGGAACCCCCGTCGCCCGCCGGCGGCGACTCCAGCTACCCACTCCGATCACCGCGTCCCGGGAGGCCTTCGACGAAAGCCGCGTCAAGCTGGACCTCGTACACCCCCTGTCCGTCGCCGATCCACCGCCGGTCTCGCCCTCGGCCCTCGCCGAGCTGGCCGACTGCGAGCTGGGGTTCTACCTCCACCGTCTGCTGCGCCTGTCGACAGGGAGCGCCGCCGAGCTGCACTCCCGGGAAAAAGTGGCGAGCGAAATGCAGCACGGAGCGGCCTTCGGCACCGCCCTGCATCGGTTGCTGGAGTTCAGCGGCGGCGCAGACCTGCCGGAGGAGCGGATCGTGGAACTGCTCAGCGCCTGGGAGCGCCAGGGAAGGCTCGAAGACAACGACGGCCCGGAGTTCGACGCCCCGCCGGAATGGGCCGGCGCCCTGACCCGTCACCTGAACCGCCTGACCGGCCTCGAGGACTGGCGGCACATCCGCTCCCTCGAACCGACCTTCGAGATGCCCCTGCGCCTGGAACTGCACGGCTGCCTGGTGCTGGGCTATATCGACTGCCTAGTCGCAACGTCTAAATACCTCGAAATCTACGACTTCAAGTCCAACGCCCTCGACGGTACCTCGATGGACGAGCTGACCACCCAGCAAGGCTACGATATCCAACTAGGCGTGTACGCCCTGGCCGTAGAGAAGCTCTACCAACGCACCCTGAACCGGGTCGGCCTGCTGTTCTCCGCCCCGGGAGGCGGTCTCCTGCCCCTCGAACCCGCCGGGGTCAAAGCCCGTGCCGCCGCTTTACTAGAACGCGCCGCCGAGCTGGCCGCCACCCCCTTTGCCGATGTCCTGGCCCAGTATCCCCCCGAAGGCTGCCGACGCTGCGATCTGCGCACACTCTGCGCCGCTCTCGAGTCGGCGCCCGCTACGGGAGACCGCTGAACAGCGATACCGACATTGTCAGCCCTGCCCCCACAGCCCCCCGGAACCGGCACGGTTTTTGCATCTCGGCGACCGTTGGAGCGTTGTTCAACGGTTCGCCTCCGCAAAAACCGTGCCGGTTCCGGGGGGCGCAGTATCGGTGGCCGCGATCCGGGCCGTTGCTGTTCAGCGGTCTCCCGGAGCACTGACGTGCCTATGTTAGGGGATGAGGGCTCCAGGCAGGTGTTGGCTACGATCCCTGAGAATTTTCAACAATCCGCTGGCTGCGGGACGACTAACTGGTTACACGATCGTAAAAAATGGTCGGCTCTGTGTTGCAGCGCACGGTGAATTAGATATAAATATGAAAAAGGTATAGAATCAAGATGAACCAGCTGTGGCCACCTCTGACTGAACAGATGTCACCCGTGACAAGGCGGTACGATGAATACCGAATTCGACCTTAAACAAATCCCGCTGTTTTCCGCCCTCGACGAAGGTGAAATCGATCGGATCTACTATCTGTTGAAACGCAAACGCTTCAACAAGGGCGATATCATCATCACCGAAGGGGAGAAGGGCGACGAGTTCTTCGTCATCGAGATCGGTCAGGTCAAGGTCACCCGCCGCAGCTTGGACGGACGGGAGAAGATTCTCGATATCCTCTCCAACGGCAGTTTCTTCGGCGAGCTGGCCGTCCTCGACCGCATGCCCCGCAGCGCCACCGTCGAGGCCATGTCCGACGTCTCCAGCCTGACCCTGCACAAGGACGACTTCATCCCCTTGCTGGAGCAGATGCCCAGCCTGGCGATCAAGATCATCAAGGTCTTGTCACAAAGGCTGCGCGACGCCGATTCTCAGATCGAGGACCTGACCTTCAAGACCAGCCGGGAGAAGATCGAGTCCCTGTTCATCCGCCTGCGCGACTACTACGGCGTGCCCCATCCCGCGGGGACGAAGCTGACCATCCAGCTGACCCATCAGGAGCTGGCCGACATGGCCGGTTGCAGCCGGGAAACGGTCTGCCGTTTCGTCAACGAACTCAAGAACCGCGACCTGCTGAGCATCGACCGCAAGCGGCACTATATCTTCCACGAAAAGAACGAATAAACGCCCCACCGTATGAGTCGAACCGACTTCCAGAATGGAACGGTTTTTCTAACCTGCCCGAATGCGAAGTGGAAACAACGGCGCCCCAGTGGGCGCCGTTTTCATCCGGCACGCTGTCTCGACTACTCGCCCTTGGGTCGGATCTCGACCTCGAAGGGCAGCTCCACTTCTCCGACGATAGGTGGTCCAAGGGCTTTTACCTCACCCGGGACGGCATCACTCAGCTGTAGCTCCATTCTGTGACCGTTGTCCTTGCGCAGCACCGCGGGGTGGGCCTGAACGGCGAAGACCTTCCACTGTTTTGGGTTGGAGAAGGTGTATAGGCCTGCGGCGCTGCTTTCGGCGTGCAACCCGGCACAGCCGAAGACATCGAGATCGAGAGTGGAGCTCTCCGCGGTGGCGATGGCGAAGCCGTTGGACTGGAGTACCGCCGTGATCAAGTACAGCTTCGTGTTCAAGTAGTCGTCGATGAACCATGATTCGAAGTTGACACGGTGTAGGCAAGCCTTGACCTTGCCCGGGAGGACCGCTTGGCGTTGGACATTGGTGAAGTAGAATTCAACACTCTTAACCTTCGATGCTTCCGCTTTGATTGTCGGGTTCATGACCCCCAGACTCATGAGCCGGTTTTCGAAGGCCGCAACGGCCGCTTCACCACCAAAACGTTTGCTCCGCTTCCCAGCGAATAGATCGGAGATATTGTCCAGCCCATCGGGCGCCAGATCGCAGACCCCGATATCCGGTGAGATATCCGGTAGATCGTGCAGCTCGAAGAGCGCATCGCCGTCCCTTTCGAGCAGACGGAGCAGCTCGATCCTCCGGGGCTGCTTGACCAGCGAGAACCCCAGTTGCTTCATTGCTTTGCACAGCGGACTGTCGCCCATGATCCCCCTCCTGTCTTTTCTCAGCCGGAACATCGAGTGACCGATTGGCATTCTCCCATACCCGTGGACAGCGAGGCAACAGACCATCGTCGGCATTTGTTATTTTTCTTTGTCCGAGGCTGGGAGCCAGTACGGGATAAGCAAACGGCCCCGGGGCGGGGCCGTTAAGCGTAATCGGGGCGGCGGGGGGTTTTTAAAGATCCGCGGGCAGGGCCTCGACCTCGGCCTGGGTGAAGACGGGGCCGTCCAGGCAGACGAAGCGTTCGCCGACGTTGCAGCGCCCGCACTTGCCCAGGCCGCACTTCATCCGGTTCTCGAGGGTGGTGACGACGCGGTTGGGGTCGTAGCCGGCCTCGGTCAGGGCCTGGAAGACGAACTTGATCATGATCGGCGGTCCGCAGGTGACCAGCCAGGTGTTGTCGCCCTCGAGCAGATGGTTCTCCAGCACCGTGGGGACGAAGCCGATCTCGCCCTCCCAGTCCGGTGTCTCGCCGCCGGGATCGACGGTCAGGGCGACGTCGACGTCGCCGCGGGCGGCCCATTCCTTCAGCTCGCGCTTGTAGACCAGGTCGGCGGTGGAGCGGGCGCCGTAGACGATGCTCAGGGCGCCGTAGTCGTCACGGTTGTCGAGCAGGTACCAGATCAAGCTGCGCAGGGGAGCCAGGCCGATGCCGCCGCCGACGAGCTGCACGTCGCCGCCCCGCATCTCGTCGACGGGGAAGCGGTTGCCGTAGGGCCCGCGGAAGCCGACGACGTCGCCGACGTTGGAACGGGCCAGGCCGCCGGTGACCCGGCCGACCTCGCGGAAGGTGCACTCGATGTAGCCCGTGCGGGTGGGCGAGCTGGCGATGCAAAAGGTGCTTTCGCCCTCGCCGAAGCTGGAGTAGAGGCCGAACTGCCCGGTCTGGAAGCTGAAGGACTCCCGGTAGTCATCTTCGACGAAGCGCAGCCGGTAGGTCTGGATGTCCGGCGTCTCCGGTGTGATCGAGGTGATCTCGGCCAGCCGGGGACGGTAGATGTTGTCAGGAATCATCAATATATCTTTCGTTTTTAAGGGAAAGATATATTAATAGCTTAATTTCTTCCATTATTTTAAAAATATTAGACTCTAAATCATTGTATTCATTAGCTTCGACTTCATCACCCATCATTTCATGAGCAATATCATTTCTCTTATTGATAATCTTGTAGAGTATACATTTGTATTCATCGATCCAATCATAGTCAAGACCTAATAAAAAAAGAGCTCGCTTTATAGAATTAGGAAATAACAAATTAAAACCTGTAACATCTTCACTTCTAATTTCAACTGTATGATTCTGTATATTTTCATATTCATTTATGAAATTATACTGTCTTGCTAATAAATGTAATTTTTTATCTTCAGGAAGCTTACGTTTGAACAACTTACTTTTTTTGTTTGTATCACAGAGCGTTGTTAGTTCTTTTGATAATGTAAGTGTTAATAAATATCTATTTATGCAATTCACATTAATTCTGTTTAGATTAACATATTTTATATATATTTCAAATGCAATTTTTACATACCCCTCGACAAATGCCTGAAGAATAACGATCAAATATTTATTTACATATTCGATGTGTGTATTATCTTTATATAATATGTTTTTTATTTTTGTGTACTCTTCAAATCTTCTTAAATGTTCATTTTCTAGCTCTTCATATGCATCTACGTGATACATGTGTGCTCCTATTTATTTTCAATAAAGTATTTATTAACGTACTGAATACGTCTTTTAAGATGTTCTAAATAGTTTAATCCTCCCCCGGTCGTTAATTCTATAAACTCTTCATCCTTTTTCATATTATTATATATCTCGTTTGCTTTTGTAATATTATTTTCAATATAATCAAGATGGTTTTGTATGCCTATGCATATTGAATCGTACTGTAAGGATCTAAAACGTCTTGTTAGAATTGTGCCCTCATAAGCTGCAAAGGCATATTTACCAGCAAGTTCATTCAATAGATAAAAAGTTCTCTTAAAATTATCTTCTTCTTCTTCATAATTAAAAGCTGCTTCTATAGATGGATCTGAAACATACTCAAGATAATTTGTTAAAAATGGGTCCATAGCATGAGTATAATTATCTCGATAGTTTTTAAATGCATAATATCTTAACACTAATTCGTCTATGTATTTTTTTTCTTTCTTATTGTCAGATACGATAGAAACACATGTATTGAAATCATCATTATCTGTTAATGATTTTATAAAATTAATAAATGTATCATTTAATAGTCTGATTGTTGCATTTCTTACCTCCTGCTCGCTGAGTATTTCACCTCCAGTATTTAAACGCTTGAACATATGATACTTTAAAGTATTATCACTTTCTTTTCTAATTACCTGAACACGTATAGGTCTGCGCTTTAATCTCGTCTGTAATGCAGCTGGTAGGTCGCTATACGTTTTACCATTTAATTCTGTTACTATATCACATCCTTCTAATCTAAGCGTATCATCTTGATTTCTCGTTTTTGGGTTGTAAAAGCGAAAGTGTAAAAACGTAGAAATCCTTTGAAGACCATCGATTAACTCGTATTTATAATCTTCTGTTTCAATAACAAATATAGGCGGCAATGGCATATCTAATAATAATGATTCTATAAATCTTGATTGTTTTTCTTTATCCCAGCGAAACAGTCTTTGAAATTCTGGATTAACTATGAGTTCAGCTTCATTATACATATCTGCCATTTCGTTAAAAGAATAATCAACTTGCCTTAAGTTTACTTTTACAGATGTTTCAATTACTGCATTTAGAGTTTTCGGTGCGTTTGTCATGTTTTCACCCTTCTTAATGCTTAACTTGAAACAACTTTTATCAAAGTGTAAGGTAAAACCTCGGTGATGTCAAGGCCCACGGGGCAGACGCGGATGCAGCGACCGCAGCCCACGCAGCCCGCGACGTCCCAGCGTTCGGGGTACAGGCGGAACTTGCAGAAGAAACGGTTGCGCCAGCGGAAGGGCTGTCGCGGTCGGGGGTTATGGCCCGAGGCGTGGGCGGTGTAGTGATCGAACTGGCAGGCGTCCCAGTTCTTCTTGCGCCGGCCGGAGCCGAGCTTGCCCTCGTCGACGATGTCGTAGCAGTGGCAGGTGGGGCAGGCGAAGGTGCAGGCGCCGCAGGACAGGCAGCGGTAGGCGATCTCGCTCCAGCGGGGATCGTCGTAGGCGGCCGGATCGGCCAGGCGCTGCCGGGCCCGTTCGGCCAGGCCGTCGAGGTCGGCGCGCAGGGTCTGGTGGACGTGGGCCGTGGCGCGGTCGCGCACGGCGCGGTCCGGCGCATCGGCGAACAGGTTCTCGAACCGCTTAAGCAGCGCCGCGCCCTTGTCGGTAACCGCCTCGGCGTAGAGGCCCTTCTTCAACGGCGTCAGCAGCAGGTCGGACCCGGCGGGATCGTCGGGCCCGCCACCGGCGGCGCTGCAGAAACAGTCGGCGTCGGACTCCAGGCAACTGACGGCCACGATGGTCGTGGCGGCGCGGCGGCGCAGGTAGAACTCGTCGCGGTACTCGCCGCTGAAGACGGCGGTCAGCGAAGCCAGGCCCCGGGCGTCGCAGGGTCGCACGCCGAGGATGACCGTCTCCGGGTACGTGGTCTCCAGGGGGTCGTCCAGCGCGGTGTTCGCGGCGTCGTAGCGGAAGTCCAGGATCGGCTCGCTGCGCGGGAAGAGGAACTCCTTGGGCGAGTTGGCCGGGCTGATGTAATCGGCGGTGTAGTCAGCGGGGTCCTCGAGCACGTCGTAGACGACGTGGGCGCCCTTGCTGCGCGGGCCGACGACGCGGACACCGGCGGCGAACAGGGCCTCGACCAGGTCCCGGAGGTTGCTGAGCTTGCGTTCGATCATTGGCTTGTCCGTTCGTTTCGTTGTTAGTCGCCTTCCCCGAGCGGGCGGCCGACGGGGGCGGCGTAGACGGTGAATTCGTCCTCGCCGTCGACGCCGAGGAGTTCGTCGGCCCGGGCCTGGTCGTAGGCCCCGACGGCGCAGGTGCCGCAGCCCAGGGCCTCGCAGGCCAGGTAGAGATTCTGGCAGACGTGGCCGGCGTCCAGGGCGATGATCTTGGCCGAGGCCGCCGCGTAGCGCCACTCCATCCGGTAGGGGACGGCGGTCCAGAAGAAGGTCGCCGCGGGGTTGAAATCCTGGCCGACCAGGGCCAACACGGCGCGCCGTCGCAACCCCGGCCCCTCCTTGACCCGCAGCAGGCGGTGGCCCGCCGGCAGGAAGCGATAGAGCCCCTTGGTCAGCCCCTCGACCCGTTCGATCAGCAGGTAGGTTTCGCAAGGATGGCGCGAACCGGCCGAGGGAACGGTGCGGAAGCTCCAGCCGTTGACCACCCGGCGCAGGCCCTGGGTGGCCCAGAGCAGGAAGGACAGTTCTTCGAGGGTCAGGGCCGCGTCACTGAACCGCCGCCGGCTGCGTCGATTCTCGACGGCCTCGCGCAGCGGCATCGAGCCCGGCTCGAGCTCCTCGGGCGCCGGCAGCTCGAGCAGGTTCGCGGGATCGACATCGGCGGGAATTGGCTTCTGGAACGGCGGGAGCGGAACCTCGCGCTGCTGATCGGTCTGCAGCCCCTCCCAGCGACGCCAGTCGTGGGCCTTGAGGAACTCCCTGCCCCGGGCGATCTCCCGCTTCAGCTCCTCGTCCTGCTTCATCGGCCACCCCCGTCGTAATTGACGTTGAGGTCGACGGGCTCGTCCTCGCCGCCCCAGTCGTAGCCCGAGGTGTTGTACTCGTAGTCGTCCTCCTCGATGCGGTAGACACCGGAGAAGAAACCGAGGAAGCTCGAGGAGACCAGGGTCACCGTCTCGCCGTTTTTTTCCAGGAAGGGCTGGCCGCCCATTTCGACGTTCTCCAGGCTGCCGATGGGATCGTCGAAGAAGTCCAGGCCGTGGGCCTCGAAGCCGTCGGCGACGTAGACCTTGCCGGAGCGGACGTAGACCAGAGTGTCGCTGTCCTCGGCCCAGCGCGGCCAACTGCGGCCGGGGAAGTCGAAGCGTCGGCGCAGCTCCCACTCGTTGTCGGTGTTGAGCGGCCAGTCCGGCTCGGGTATTCCCCGCCGTTCACGGTCAAAGGCTGAAATCGCGTTTGGTCCGTACTCGCTGTACAGCAGCTCGATCACCAGTACGCCGTCCTTGTTGTAGGCCAGCATTCTGCCGTCGGGGGAGACGTCCAGGGGCGGGGTGCCGTAGGAGAGGTGCTCGGTGGCGCCCGTGTCGACGTCGACCCAGTGGATCTCCTTGTCGCTCAGCGGCATGTGGGCGTAGACGATGTGCCCGCCGTCGCCCATCCAGCGCGGAAACTCGTCGTGCTGCTCGTTATCGGTCAGCTTGCGCCGCTCGGAGCCGTCGACGTTGATGACGAAGATCTCATTGTCCCCGTCGACGCTGTCGTGGAAGGCGATCCGCCCGCCGTCGGGCGACCAGTCGGGAAAGCGGCCCGCGGTCAGGAAGCGCTCGTTGTCACCCTCGCGGTCGACGATGTAGATCTCGCCCTCGCGGACGAAGGCCAGGTAATGGCCGTCGGGCGACCAGCAGGGCTCCTCGCCGTCGGCGAAGGGGATGTTCAGCACCTCGACCAGCCCCAGAACGGCCGCGGCGATGATCACCAGCCAGACGACGGCCTTGAGGATCCCCGAGCGGCAGCCGCCGCTCTGTCCCGAAGACGCCCTGCGACGCCGCGAGGTCGAAACCCGGCCGATATCCGCAGAGGTCGAATACGAATCCTCGAAATTATGCCCGCAGTTGGGACAATGCGCTTCGTCGAGATCAACCTCGTGTCCGCAGTTCGGGCAACTGTAAACATCCCCCATCCCAAACCCCCTGTTTCGTATTGTCGCTCGTGTGAATACTCCGACGCCACGCCATCGCCTCCGAGACGAGCATAGCGCACGGCGGTCAGGCTTTGAAGGCTTCGTTGAGTTACCGGACCCGCCGCGGGAGACCTTTGACTACGGTTCACCGGCGTCGAACGGTCATCGGCGAGCCGGAACCGGCACGGTTTTTGCAGCTCGGCGGCGGTGCGGACGGCGGCGACGATCCGCCTCCGCAAAAACCGTGCCGGTTCCGGCGGCGCGGGATCCAGTGGACCGCCCCCTGACGGAAGGTCGTCGTCAAAGGTCTCCCGCTTCGTCAGCGGATGAACTCCTCGGCGTCCTCTTCGCGGTAGGTGACCAGCGGCGGGACGGCCTCGGGATCCAGGCCGGCGACGTAGTCGAAGCGCTCGCTGACCACCTGGCGCAGGTGCTGGTTGAGCAGGTCTAGGGGGATGTCGACGGGGCAGGCCCGGGCGCATTCGCCGCAGCCGATGCAGCGTCCGGCCAGGTGGAAGGCCCGGACGATGTTCCAGCTCCAGTTGCCGACCTCGTGGGCACTGGAGGGCACCCACTGGGGCTGGTTGGCGTCGGCGATGCAGCGCTCGCAGGAGCACAAGGGACAGACCGAGCGGCAGGCGTAGCAGCGGATGCACTTGGCGAACTGCTCGCGCCAGAAGGCGAAGCGCTCCTCGCGGCTTTTTTCCTTCAGCCGGGCGACCTCTTCTCCGGCCCGATACTCCCGCGCCGGTTCTTGCTCCGCGGTGGAGCCGACGACGATGTCGACGCGGCGCGGCAGGTGGACGTCGCAGATCTCGCACTTGTGGGGTCGCTCGCCGTTTTGTTCGACGCCCTCGCAGGCCACCCCGACGAGGGTCACCCCTTCGCGGTCGAGCTGGGCTTCCTGGAGCAGGCCGACGGCGGCCTTGGCGTCGCAGCCCTTGACCACCAATGCGGGACGGTTCCAGCGGGCAGGCAGCAGCTTGTAGCGCTTGGTCAGGTAGGTCGTCAGGTTCTGGTGGCAGAGCTCGTCGAAGACGAGGTCCTCGACCCGGTGGGGCTCGTCGACGAAGACGGGGCGACGGCCCGTGCCGTCCCGGGTCAGGGTGTAGCCGATGACGACGTCGGCCTCGCCGGTTTCCAGCAGCCGGCGGGCCGTTTGTTGCAGTTCCTTCTCCACTTTTGTCCCCTTGCGCCGCCCCTTGAGCAGCCGGCGCACCTTGCGGCGCAGGCGTCCGAAGAGGCTGGGTCTGGCGTAGATGAAGCTCATGCGTCTCGTGACGGTCTGCGGTGGGTCGACGGGTATTCCCCGGCTTCCAGGCGGAGGATCTCGGCGTGATCGTGACCGTTATCGATCACGGCGCTGCGGGTCAGGCGGCGGATCAGCCGGTAGAACAGGCGTCCCAGCAGGCGCTTTCCCGGTCCAAGGCGCCCCGGACAGAAGTAGTCGATGCCGGGTTTCAGCCAGCCGCGCTCGGTGTAGTGGCGGTAATCGGCGGCGAAGTAGCTGCGGCCGTAAACCAGGGTGCCCTTCAGGGCGGCGAAATGGATCAGGTCGCCCAGGCCGTCGCGCCGCGGCGGTTTTTCCGTCAGGGCCCGCAGGAAGCGTCGCGCCGCCTTATCGACGGCCCGGGAGGTCCGGCGACGATCCGCGGCCGCCTCCAGCAGGTCGCGGGCGGCGGGATGGATCAGCGGCCGGGCCAGGACGGCCGTCTTGCGATAACCCATCGCGGTGAAGGATTCGAGCCCCGCCAGAGTGGTTTAATCCCCGCCGGCCCGCCCGAGGTGACCACGAAGACGGCGAATTGCTCGAAGTAACGCGGCCGGTGCATGCGAAATGCCGTGCGTTCGAGGAAGGTTTTCAGCCCCGCCGCCTCCCGCCGGCATAGTTCGGAGTGGCGAAGACCACGCCGTCGGCCGCGTGCAGACGCTCCTCGAGCGCCGAGCGTTCGTCGTCCAGCGGGTAGTGCTCCTCGCCACGGACGAAGCAGGTGAAGCAGCCCCGACAGCTGCGCAGGTCGTGATCGGCCAGGTGCAGGTAGTCGAACTCCACCGCTCCCAGCTCGTTCATGCGCTCCTCGAGATGCCGGACCAGGTCCCAGGTGACGCCGCGGCGCGGTCCGCCGTGGACGACGACGACGCGGGCCGTCACGCGCTCTCCCGTTCGGTTTCGTCGACCTCGGGCCGCAGCAACGACTGGACCCAGTCGCGGTGGGTCCAGAGGGCGCAGCCGCCCTCGGACTCGGTCATCCGGTCGTGGGCGGTACGGACCTTCTCCAGGAACTCGGACTTCAGCGCCTCGCGCAGGCTCGTCTTCCCCAGGTCGACGTCGGAGTAGGGTGCGAAGGGACAGGGTTCCAGCCCGCCGTCGGGGCCGATGTGCAGGAAGCCCCGCCCCGCCGACAAGCAGCCTTCATAGGGTTCCTCGTCGCCGGGGAAGGCGATGAACAGCGCCTTGTGCTCGCGCTGCAGCTCGGCCAGCCGCGTGATCATCCGCGTCCGCAGCTCAGCGCCCAGCACCTGATCCTCCGTGCCGGCCTTGACCGGGACGTACTCGACGTAGAAGAACAGCCGGCAGCCGGCCTCAGTCAGCTCGGCGGCGAAGGCGTCGCCGGTACATTCGGCGAAGTTGTCCCGGGTCAGAGTCAGGGAAACGGCGCAGAAGACGTCGGCGGCGGCCAGGCGCCTGACCAGCTCCAGGGTGCGGGTGTAGGTTCCGTCGCCGCGGCGGGCGTCCGTCTTCTCGCATAAACCCTCGAGGGAGAGGGCGGGGATGATGTTGCGCCGCCGCGCCAGACGCTCGATCCAGCCGTCGTCGAGCAGCGAGCCGTTGGTGAAGACGGGGAAGATGATCTCGGGCCGTTCACCGGCGGCCTCGAAAACCCCCTCCCGCAGGAAGGGCTCGCCCCCGGCGAGGAAGATTACTGAAACGCCCAGCTCCGCCGCCTCGCGGAAGATGCTCCTCAAGCGCTCAATACTCAGATCGGGAAGCCCGGGACGCTGGTGCGCCGCGGCGTAGCATCCCGGACAGCGCAGATTGCAACGGTTGGTCACGCTGCAGATGATCAACGGCGGCACGTGGACGCCGGCGGACTCCCAGTGGACCCGGCGCTCGACCGCCCGGCGCTGATGGCCCAGGGTGCGGGCCAGGAACAGGCCCATCCGCGTCTTGTTCCCCGCCCGTCGCAGGGCCTCGGTGAAGACGCCGGTGATCTCTTTGTCGAAGAGGCGTGAATAGACCGGTCGGGCGTCGATGTCGCTCATCGGCTCCTCGTCAAGGCTCTAGCGGCCCAAGGATTGATACTCACTGTACGGACCCAGTTTCCGCGTCTTCTCGGTTATGTCGTCGATCAGCTCGACCCACTTGACCCCCTCCGCCGCCGAGACCCAACTGAAGTGCAGCCGCCGCAGGTCCAGGCCCAGGAGGTCCAGCAGCTCGCGCAGCACCGTCCAGCGCCGCCGGGCGTGGTAGTTGCCGCTGGTGTAGTGGCAGTCGCCCGGGTGGCAGCCCGAGACCAGCACCGCGTCGGCCCCGTTCTCATAAGCCTTGACCACCATCAGCGGATCTACGCGACCCGTGCACGGAACCTTGATAACCCGGACCTCGGGCTCGTACTCCAGCCGACTGGTGCCCGCCAGGTCCATCCCCAGATAGGTGCACCAGTTGCAAACCACGGCCACGATCCGCGGCTGCCAGACGCCGGGATCGGTTCCCTGCTGGTCGATTGACTCTTGCTTCGTCTCTGCGTTCACTTGGTCCCTCGCCGGTGGGGTTCGTTAATCCGACGTTCTACATGGACGAGCGTAAGTACCGGCCGCTGCTGGTAATCAAGCCCCGCCGCGAGCCGCTGGCCCTCTGGCCCGAGAGCCTGGAAAACAACCGCTCGCAACCGTCGGCCGCCGCGGCGCCGGAACTGGCACGGTTTTTGCATCTCGGCGCCCGTTGGAGCGGCGACAACGTTGCGCCTCCGCAAAAACCGTGCCAGTTCCGGCGCTGTTGGTTTTCGACGGCCTCGCGGGCTGTCGGAGGCTGCTATCCAGGCTCTCGGGCGGGGCGGCGGTACCTGTCGGAGTCATCGGGTTATTTTGTGCTGAAGATCGGCTCCAGCAGGGCCAGCTTCATCCCCAGCCCGTAGGCTCGGTTGACGGCGTCGGAGTGTGATTCCTCGCCCTCGGCCGCCTTGACTTGATCGACGAGGGCCTTGGCCCGTTCGTACTTGTCGTCGAGTTCCGGCGTGGCGCCGAGTTCAGCGTCGATCTCCTCGAGGCGGCCGACTTCGATCTGTTCGAGGGGGCGGTCGTCGACCTGGGCGACGGCGGCTTCGAGCTCCTCGATCAGCGCCGCGGCATCGTCGAGCCCGTCGGCGTCGTCACCGGCGCAGCCTACGGTCAGGGTAACGCCGAGAAGCACGCAACAGGTGAGAGGTTTTTGCATGGGTTACCTCCGGTTGGGCCTCAGAGCGCCTGGAGTTCGGCGTAGAGCTGCTTGTCGTTGAAGCCGGCCAGTTGGGCGCTGTTGGAGCGACAGACGGCGCTGCACAGGCCGCAGCCCTGGCACAGTCCGGGGTTGACCTCGGCCACCCGGCGCAGGACGGCGCCGGCGCGGTTGTTGATGTCCTTTTCGCTGATGGCGTCGTAGGGACAGGCCCGCAGGCAGTCCCAGCAGCCGATGCAGGAGGTCTCGTTGATCCGGGCGACGACGGGTTCGCGCTCCAGCTCGTCGAAGGCGAACAGCCCCAGGACCTTGCTGGCGGCGGCGGAGCCCTGGGCGACGGCTTCGGGGATGTCCATCGGCCCCTGGCAGGCCCCGGCGAGGTGGATGCCGGCGGTCGAGGTTTCCACGGGGCGCAGCTTGGGGTGGGCCTCGACGTAGAAACCGTAGCGATCGTAGCTCACGCCGAGCTTCTGGGCCAGCTCCCGGCTGTCGGCCTGGGGCAGGACGGCGGGGGCGACGACGACCAGGTCGACGGCGGTCTGGACCTGCTCGCCGGAGAGGGTATCGGCGCCCAGCAGGATCAGCTTGTCGTCCTCGCGATAGAGCCGGCTGACCCGACCGCGGAGGTAGAGGGCGCCGTCTTCCTCGACGGCCCGACGGGTGAACTCGTCGTAGCGCTTGCCCCCGGCGCGGACGTCCATGTAGAAGACGACGGCCTGGCCTTCGGGGACGGCGTGTTTGTAGAGCATGGTGTGCTTGGCGCTGTACATGCAGCAGATCTTGCTGCAGAACTCGATCCCCTTCTCCGGACAGCGGCTGCCGATGCACTGCAGGAAGGCGATCGTCTTCGGCGTCCGACCGTCGGAGGGCCGCTTGAGCTGCCCCGTCGTCGGTCCCGAGGCCGAGACCAGGCGCTCGAACTGCAGGGAGTCGATGATGTCCGGATCGACGCCGTAGCCGTACTCGCCGTAGCCGGTGTAGGGGGAGTTTTCGGGCTGTTGTCCGATGCTGTAGAGGTCGTAGCCCGTGGCGACGACGACGGCGCCGACCTCGAACTCCAGCAGTTCGTCGGTTTGCTCGTAATCGATCGCCCCGGTGGGGCAGATCTTGGCGCAGACGCCGCAGGTGCCCTTCTGGAACTTGAGGCAGTATTCGGGGTGCAGGACGGGTACGTTGGGGACGGCCTGGGGGAAGGGGCTGTTGACGGCCTTGGTGACGGCGCCCCTGGTAACCTCGCCGGCGTCGCGCCACTTACCCGCGAACTCACCCAGCCCGGCCTCGAAGGGGTTGGGCATCCGTCCCGGGCACTTTTCCTGGCAGGCGCCGCAGCCCGTGCACTTGTCGGCGTCGACGTAACGGGCTTTCTGGCGCACCGTGGCGGTGAAGTTGCCGACGTAGCCCTCGAGTTTCTCCAGCTCGGCCCAGGAGAGCAGGGTGATCCGCGGGTGCTTGGCCGCCTCGACCATCCGCGGCGTCAGGATGCATTGGGAGCAGTCCAGGGTGGGGAAGGTCTCGGAGAGCTGGGACATATGGCCGCCGATCGAGGGACTGCGCTCGACCAGCACGACCTCACGGTCGGCCGCGGCGATGTCCAGGGCCGCCTGGATACCGGCGATGCCCCCGCCCAGCACCAGGGCCCGCTTGGTCACCGGGACGCGGATGCGTTCCAGGGGCTCGTCGCGTCTGGTCTTCTCCACCATCATCCGTACCAGCTCGACGGCCTTGGGTGTGCCCAGGGCCTGGTCGTGGTGGACCCAGGAGCAGTGCTCGCGGATGTTGGCCACCTCGAGCATGTAGGGGTTGAGGCCGGCGGCCTCGGCGGTGGCCCGGAAGGTCTTTTCGTGCATGTGCGGGCTGCAGGCCGCCACGACGACGCCGTCGAGTTCGTGCTCGGCGATGGCGTCGGCGATCCGCTGTTGGCCCGGGGCCGAGCAGACGAACTTGTAGTCTTCGGCGTAGACCACGCCGGGCAGGTAGCGCATCGCCTCGGCCACGGCGGGGCAGTTCACGGTGTCGCCGATGTTCTTGCCGCAGTGGCAGACGAAGACGCCGATGCGTTTGGACATGGAGTCGCTCTCCCGATTAGCGGTTACTCGTCCTCGGTGTCGTCGGTGAAACCCAGGAGCTCGCGGGACTCGACCGGATCCTGCTCGCAGAGCGCCTTGCTTATCTCATGGGCCTTGCGGTTGCGCTGGAAGCCGACAACCGCCAGCAAAAGACCCACCGGGATGAAAACCCAACCCAGCACGACGAAGAAAACCTCGTCGGCGAAGAACTTGAGCAGGGTCAGTCCGACGCCGGCGAAGGCCAATGCCGTACGCAGGTAGGCCAGGAAGGTCCGCTCCCCGGCCAGGTGAGTACGCTGGACCGCCAGCAGGTTACGCTGACGGGCGCTCTTCTGGACACCTACTGGCGTTTTCTCAGTCACTAGTTCTTTGAACCGGACGGCCGTTGTGCTTACCCAACAGCGAGCGGGCGCTCTTCTGGACACCTACTGGCGTTTTCTAAAGTCACTAGTTCTTTGAACCGGACGGTTGTTTTGCTTACCCAACAGCGAGCGGGCGCTCTGCTGGACACCTACTGGCGTTTTCTCAGTCAATTGTTGTTTGAATCCGGAAGATCGTTGTTAATCGTTGTTAACCAAGCTGAAAACGGGTGCTCTGTCCAAACGTCAACCGCTCGATTATCCGGATTGTTGAGCCGTAGGCAGTTGCCTTGCTGAACGGTGTGGGGGCCGGATTTGACCGGCGGGCTCCCGCCGGGGTCGTACGCCGCGGGGCGTTCCGGGCGTAATCCGACCCCTGTCGTCGAGGGGTCTCGACGGAGGTCTTGGTCGCTTGTCGGTCGCCGGAGCGCTTAGTCGCCCGGGTCGAAGGTGAAGGTCACGGTGACGTGCTGGGTGATCGGTTTGCCGGCGCTGTCGGTGCCCGGCTTCCACTCCGTGGCGGCCGCAGCCTCGAGGGCGGCGGCGTCGGCGTCTTCGCGGCCCGAGCTCTCGAAGAGGGTGATCTCGAGGATCTCGCCCTCGGCGGAGATCTTGAGCTGGACCTTGCAGGCGCCCGCCCAGCCTTCGGCTTTGGCGGCCTCAGGATAGGTGGGGTTGGGCAATCCCCCGATGGGTTGCGGATCGGAGGCCTGGCTGACCGTCCCGGCCATCGTCGGCGATGGAATCGCCGGGCGGACGAGTTCGTCCTCGTCGGCCGCGGCGCCGATCGCCGTCAGCAGGACCAGGGCCAGGATGAACGACAGGGCTTGACTTCCCTCGGCCCCGTTTCGCATGACGCACCCCCTTGGATAGGGTTCGGTAGGGATGAGGGCGATGCCTTCCCGCGGGTGCGCGTCGCGATCGCGTCAGGGGTTGAAGGTGAAGGGCAGCTCGACCTCCTTGCCGACGAAGGCGTTGTCCTCGACGGCGGGCTTCCATTCGGTCTCCCGGGCGGCTTCGAGGGCGGCGGTGTCGGCTTCGTCGTTGCCCGAGCTCTCGATGATCCGCACCTGCATGACCTCGCCGTTGGCGGCGACGAAAACGCCGACGAGACAGCGTCCGGTCCAGCCGTCTTCCGCCGATGCCGGATACCCGGGTTCGGGGGGGAGGTTGGCGAGTTCGGGCTCCCGGTCGTTGAGGAGCTGTTCCCGCCCGCTGAAGTCCACGCCGGGATCGGAGAGGCACTCCCCGGCCGAGGCAGCCGTAACCATAACTAGCACAAAAATAAGACCCTGGCCAATACGGACATCCATGGCGGCCTCCCCTAGCCCAGTTTCTTCAGCACGGGCTTGGTCTTGGTGTAGTGGCGGTTGAGCTCCAGTTCTCGGCCGCTGAAGCCGAAGGCCAGGCCGATGAGCTGGGTGACGAAGACCACGGGCAGTTTGAAGCGTTGCTCGAGCTCGAGCTCCCGGGCGGCGCCGCGCTGGTGCAGGTCGAGGTTGAGCTGGCACATCGGACAGGCCACGGCGATACAGTCGGCGTCGGCGCGACGGGCGGCGCGCAGCACCTTGCCGGACAGGCGGTTGACCACGTCCTCGCGGCTGAAGGTGAAGGAGGCGCCGCAGCATTCGGTGCGGTGGGTCCAATCGACGGGCTCGGCGCCGAGGGCGGCGACGAGGGCGTCCATCGAGCGCGGGTTCTCGGTGTCGCCGCCGGCGCGGGCGTACTCGGCCGGCCGGGTCAGCAGACAGCCGTAGTAGCAGGCGACCTTGAGCCCCTCGAGGGGTTTGGTCACCCGCTCGCGCAGCTTATCGTCGCCGAACTCGGCCAGGACCTCCAGCAGATGGACGACGCGGACGTCGCCGTCGTAGTCGACCTCGGCGGCCCGGGCGGCCCGGGCGAACAGCTCGGGCTCGCTACTGCGCAGGTGGTTGACCCGGGCCAACTGGCTGTAGCACATGGCGCAGGTGGTGAAGACGCGGTCGCCGATCTCGGCGGCCCGGGCCATGTTGTAGACGTTGAGCGCGGCCGCCAGCAGCTTGGAGTGTTGGTGGGCCGGCGAGGCGCCGCAGCAGATCCACTCCGGAACCTCCTCGAGCTCGACGCCCAGGCGCTCGAGAACCAGGCGGGTCGACTTCTCGAACTCCCGGCTGGTACCGGCGCCGGTGCAACCGGGGTAGTAGGCCAGTTTCACTGGTCGACCTCCCCGCCGCGCTCCAGCTCGGCCACGCGGTCCATGATCCGCCGCATCCGCTTCCGGGCCTTCTTGGGCGCCCGGTCGGGGATCGGTTTCATCTTGCCGCTGAAGACCAGGGCGGGGAACTGGGCGATATGGTTGAAGAAGTTACCCGAGGAGAGGTTGTAGAACAGGCCGACCTCGAGTTCGAAGACCCGGCCATGGCGGCGCATGGTACCCAGGAAGCGGTCGTTGAAGACCCGGGCGTTGGGATTGGGCGGGCTGACGCCGCGCATCCGGGCGATCTGCCGCAGGGCGTCCATCACCTCGGCGATGGAGACGCCCTTGGGGCAGCGGGTGGCGCAGGTTTCGCAACTGGCGCAGATCCAGGGGGTGTCGAGTTCGAGAAGCTCCTCGCCGGCGCCGAGCTGTAGCAGCCGGATCACCCGGTGGGGACCGTGCTCCATCTGGTAGGCCGTCGGACAGCCGGCGGTGCAGCAGCCGCACTGGTAGCAATCGGCCAGGTGCTCGCCGGAGAGCTCCTCGACACGGCGACGCAGGGGATCCCGGGCGCCGAGGTTTTCCAGGTCCAGCTCCATGCGGGCCTTTCGTAACGGGAGGGAATGCGACGTCGTTGCATGATCGGGCCGCGCCCGATCCATAAGATACAACCTTTCCTAGCAGATTAAATACCCACAGTCAAGGTGGGTTTTTCCTAGTTTTTTACGCCGGAGCGGGCGGCGCCGACTTTCAGGAGCGTTCGAGCTTGGTGAAGATCATCCGGCCGGCCGAGGTCTGCAGCACACTGGTCACCACGACGGCGACCTCTTTATTGATGTGGTCCTTGCCGCGGTCGACGACGACCATGGTGCCGTCGTCGAGATAGCCGACGGCCTGACCGGGTTCGGTGCCCTCTTTGATCAGCTTGACCCGCATCCGCTCGCCGGCGATGTAGACGGGCTTGATGGCGTTGGAAAGCTCGTTGATGTTGAGGACTTCGACGCCCTGGAGACCGGCGACTTTATTGAGGTTGTAGTCGTTGGTGACGATCTTGCCGCCCGTGGTCATGGCCAGCTTGACGAGCTTGGAATCTACCTCGTCGAGCTCGGGGAAGTCGCGGGGCTCGATGACCACCCGGTCGCCGAGTTCCTGTTGCATCTCGTTGAGGATGTCCAGGCCGCGACGGCCGCGGTTGCGCTTGAGCGTGTCCGAGGAATCGGCGATCAACTGCAGCTCGTTGAGGACGAACTTGGGCACGACGAGGCTGCCTTCGAGGAAGCCGGACTTGGTCAGGTCACTGATGCGGCCGTCGATGATCACGGAGGTGTCGAGGATTTTCCTCGTGCCGCCCGTGCCGAGCTCGAGGTCCGCCCTCTCGAACCAGTGTTCGGGCAGCTTGCGAACCACCAGGACCACGCCGAGGTAGACGAAGGCGATGGATAGACCCAGGGTGATGATGGCGTGGGTGACGGGGTTGGTGGGAACGATCAGTAGGGTCGAGAGCAGGGCGGCGATGCCCAGACCGAGGACCAGGCCGATGGCTCCGGCGATGACGTGGCGCCGGGAACGCGAGCCGAGCCAGATCTCGAGGGTGACAAAAATGACGGCCGCGCCCACGCCGAGGGCGCCGCCGATCAGGTAGGCGAAGGGGGTGTCCGGGGAGATGTAGTTGAAGTAGTAGCCGGCCACACCGCCCATCAGGGCGATAACGGCTATCCGAACGATCAGCATGGGCATGGCGGCACCCCGCGGTTGCCGGGAAAACCGGCGCCGGTAAACGACGGGCGACGGTCGGAGCGGATTTCCTGCGGGGTGGGGGAGGGTATGGGGATTCGATCAGTGCTAGGCGGCTTCGCTTGAGGCCCCCGACCGCAGTGGTTCGATCCTGTTCCGGACAAGGGTGATGAGGTGGCGCGCCAGAGAGGGATTGAACCTCTGACCTACGGTTCCGGAGACCGTTGCTCTATCCACTGAGCTACTGGCGCGCGGGACGAAACGAAAAAAGGTATGAGGCCGTTTGGCGTTGTCGTCTGTTATCACGGGTGGCGATCGTATATCTGCTTACGGATGAGAGCGCGGTGGTGTTCCCGGTTCCGGTGTCGGGAGACCGTATGCGCTCGCCTACCGCTCATCAGCGCCGCGGGACCCCCTTTCGGGTCAGCGGTGCTCGCCCGGTCGCCCGCCGGAACCGGCACGGTTTTTGCATCTCGGCGCCCCGGCGGACGGCGGCGGCGGTGCGCCTCCGAAAAAACCGTGCCGGTTCCGGCGGCTAAACCGCTTCTGGGCGGGTTGCGTCGCGGGGGGCGCGGGGTCCCGCGGCGCGGCGGCCGGGTGGAGTGGTCGTTCCTTGAAGACGGTTGGACGCGGGCCGCTTAGCTGTTTTGTTCAGCGAGCACGACCGGGCGCCTTAGCTGCCGCAATTTCTTCATGGGATACCTTAACGCTTATGGATCATCATATATCGTGATAATCTTGTAGTCACGAGAGTTACCAGGATGCTATCATGCCACAAGTAAAGGAGGCGATGTGGCAGATGGCTTAAAGAGTAATCCCGACAGGCATGTCAAG